>JADGNP010000003.1 GCA_017883425.1 Candidatus Sulfotelmatobacter sp.
GTCCGCGGCCCGGTCACGGTGCAGGTTGGTTTCACCACGGTCAATGGCGAACTGCAGATCGGCGCGGAGACGCAAGAGATAACGGTCCCGACGGACGTGCCCCTGCTAAAGACCGAGACGAGCGAACAGAGCACCACTCTGGAAGCGAAATCCATGGCACAACTGCCGCAGGTTGCAGGCGGGTCAGGGGTTAGCTGGGAAAACTTCATGATCCTGCTGCCCGGCGCTACCGGTACCCCCAACGGATCCCAGGGTTCGTCCAATCCAGGCCAGGAGGTCGCGATCAACGGCAACCTGCCTTACACCAACATCCTTGCGGACGGAGCATCTACCACGCTCTCGCACAGCCAGAATGCCAACCCCGCGATTTTTGAGACCGTCGCCGAACTGCAAGTCAACAGCTCGTCATTTTCGGCCCAGTATGGCATCGGCGGAGTGATCTTCAACCAGATCACTAAGGGCGGCACCAACCAGTTCCATGGGTCGGTCTATGACTATTTCCAGAATGACGCTTTGACCGCCCACTCTTACTTCCAAACCGGACCGATTCCGTTCCTTCGCTTCAACAACTTCGGATTCTCCGTCGGCGGCCCGATATTGAAGAAGAAGATGTTCTTCTTCTTCGATTACGACCAGATTGTGGACCACGGCAACAGTACCGGTACGAATAGTGTTCCGACCACCGCTATCATGGGCGGAGACTTCACCGGAATGCAGACCATCTTCGACCCAACCACGCAGACCATCGCGATCGATTCCGCGGGCAACCCTTACCCGGTCCGGCAGAGCTTTGCCAGCGAGTATGCAAATGGAAACGTCGTCCCCTCGAGTCTGTTCGATGGAGTAGCGCTCAAAATGCAGCAGTTCTACCCCACGCCGACAAGCCATCTTCCTGGAGGCATATTTCTTCCTGGAAACATCGGCTCAGAGGGGGAAGTGCAGAATAACTTCTTTTCGAGTCTGAAGTCATCCTACCCCTACCGAAAGTTCTTTGGCAGGTTGGATTACGACATCTCGCAAAGCAATCGGCTGAGCTTGTCCGACACGCAGAGCGACACTCCGCAACGCTATCCGAACAACGTGAGCGCCTGCCCCATCGGTTGCCAGGCTGGCGACGTGGATAACAATAACGCGCAGATTACCGACGTGTGGAATATCAGTTCGCGGACGGTCAACGAAGCCAGGATCGGTTTCACCAGCCAGTTGAACTTCTTCGCCGATCTTGCGTTGAACAAGGGATACGCCGCCCAGTTGGGCTGGCAGTTCGCCAAAGCGGATGACTTCCCCGCAATCAACTTCACCGGCACGTATCCTTACGCCTGGATCGATCCCAGCTCCAACTCCGTATACAAAGAGTTCACCTGGAATCCTTCCGACGTGGTGACCATGATCCGCGGCAAGCACATCCTTCACTTCGGCGGAGAACTTCTGGCTTACCAGAACAATTCCACCGCCTGGGGCAACACCAACGCCGGTGCCACGTTTTACTCAGGCCAATACACCCAGCAATGGGCAGTTGATCCCGGCACTGGTGTGGCTGCTCCCGTTGCCGGAACCGGTATGGAGTATGCCGACTTCCTGCTTGGCTATGTAAATAGTTGGAACGCAAGTAGCTCGCCCGAGTACGGCGCGCGCCTGAAGAGCCCGCAGATTTTCGTTCAGGACGATTGGAAGGTGCGTCCAAATCTAACCCTCAACCTTGGTCTTCGCTACCAGATTAACCATGGCTGGACCGAAGTTAAGAACAATATGTCCAGCTTCGACCCAACCATAATTAACCCGGCCGACAATACCCCCGGTGCCTACTGGTTTGGCACTACGCACACAAACGGCCGCAGGGCATTACAGGCAAATACCTTCAACACTTGGCAACCGCGGTTAGGCTTCGCGTGGGCATACGATCCCAAGACCACTTTTCGTGGCGGGTTTGGACTCTACTCTTATACGTGGAGCCTGGATACTTACGGCGGAAACAATACCAGCTACGGAATGGGCGCCGCCATCAGTTCCTCCGGTGACGTCTCCGATCAGACAAACGGCATCACTCCGGTCACAAAGCTCGATGGACCCGGCACTGTCTTTGGAACGTCCACACCCCTGCCATACGTGCAGGCATCCACGGCTCCCGATGCCTACAACGGCCAGGGAGTAGGCTACATCCAGTACCACACGCCGGTTCCCAAGATCATGCAGTGGAACCTTTCCGTTCAGCGAGCCCTAACCACTGACATGGTGGTCGAGCTGGCTTACGTCGCAAGCCACGCATCGAATTTGACCTTCCCGGTGGATATCAATCAAGTATTGCCGGCCAATTGGTCGTCGAACGACTCTGCAAACCGGCCGTATCCCAACTTTCAGGGGATCAGCGGAGGTACCAATAACGCTATCTCCAACTACAACTCCCTGCAGGCATCCGTCACCAAGCGCATGACCCACGGCTTGAGCCTCAGCTTCAGCTATGTATGGTCGCATATGCTGGACGACTTGGATTCCTCCGGGTGGGGAAGCCGCGGAGGACCGCAAGATTATCAGGATGCACACAATCCCGCGGCAAGCTACAGCAACTCCAACTTCGATGTGCGCCATGCCTTCAAGGGCTACGCGGTGTATCAACTGCCCTTCGGCAAGGGAAAGCAGTTCCTGAACGGGAGTCGCTTGCTGGACGAGGTGGTTGGCGGTTGGCAGCTTGCCGGTACGGTTATTCTCCAGACCGGACAACCCTTCAGTGTTTTCTCGAATCAGGCCAACTACTCACTGGCAGGCGCGACTTTTCCAAACTGGAGCCCCGGAGTCAGTCCGACACCATCCAACCGTGGTATCAAAAACTGGATCAACACTGCGGCATTCACTCAGCCCGCTCCCGGAACCTGGGGCAACGTGAGAAGAAACAGCCTGTACGGGCCGCGACTCAACGTGTTCAATCTTTCGGCGGCGAAATCGTTCTCAATTCCTTTAAGAGAGGGAATGCAGGTCGAGTTCCGTGCCGATGCGCAAAACGTTTTCAATCATGCCAGCTTCGGCACGCCCTCTGGCACCAATTTCAGCGGCCCTGATGGCCAGCCCTACACGAGCACAACGCCCCTGACCTCGGTATCGGTCAGCGGGCGCAACCTGCAACTCGCGCTGCGTGTTAGCTTCTAACGCTGGAAGTTTGGCCTGTGAAAGAGACAGCGATCCGTTCGCTGTCTCTTGTTTTTTGCGTCATGCTCTATGATTTACCCCATGACTGCGAAGTCTCGACTTGTATCTGTTGGATTCGTCCTGCTACTGGGTGTTGCGTCGTGTCTCTGTCAAGCGACAGTCGACAAGCAGCAGGAGTTTGCGGCGCACATGCAAAAGGCACACGGCTACCTCGATGAAAAGCAGCCCGCCCTGGCGATTCCGGAGTTTCAGGCTGCGGTGGCCATCGATCCTGAAAATGTGGATGCGCAGGCGAACCTGGGCGTTTTGCTGTTTTTTCAGGGAAAGGCAGCCGATTCCATTCCCCACTTTCGCGCCGCACTTGAGCGGCAGCCTGGCCTGACAAAAATTCAAGGTTTGCTGGGAATGGCCGAGAGCCGCACGCTGGACTTTGCCAATGCGCGCAAGGATATGGAAGCCGCCTTCCCTTCGCTCCAGGACCGGCGCTTTCAGGTGCAACTTGGTCTGGAGCTTGTCAGCCTCGATACGGAAAGCGGTGATCTAGACAAGGCCTCGGCCGTCATCGCGCAGCTGCGGCAGGTAGCTCCTGACAACGCGGAAGTGCTCTATGCCGCCTACCGCACCTATTCCGATCTTGCCGGCGAATCGATGCTCGCCCTGTCGCTGGCTGCGCCGGCCTCCGCGCAAATGCATCAGTTGCTGGCTCACGAAGACACCAGGCAGGGAAATACCAACGGGGCCATCGCGCAGTATCGTAAGGCAATTGCCATCGATCCACATCTTCCCGGCGTTCATTTCGAATTGGCCGAACTGCTCCATACCTCGACGGATGAAGCAGTAAAGAAGGAGGCCGAACTGGAATACCACGCCGCGCTGCTGGAAGATCCTCAGAATGAGAAATCGATCCTCAGGCTGGCGGAGATTGACGCCCAAAAAGGAAACATCGAGCAGTCTTACCAGGAATACACGAAAGCCGTCGAGCTGCAGCCGGCCGATGCGGATGCCAAGCTGGGATTGGCCAAGACGTTGATTGAGATGAATCAATCGGACAAGGCGCTGGCGCTGCTCGAAGAAACCGTGCAACTGGAGCCCACCAACGCCACCGCGCACTACCGCCTGGCGACGCTCTATCGGAAGATGGGGCGCGTGGACGATGCCAAGCGCGAGGTGGAACTCTACCAAAAGTTTAAGGAGATGAAAGAGAAGCTGCGCGCACTGTATAAAGAATTGCAGGTTCAGCCCAAGGAAATTCGTGCGGACGAGCAGGATGAACAATAGGATCGGAGCGCGAGGCAGCGCTGGAATATCGAAGGTGCTGCTGGCTGCATTTCTCCGATCGTGCATGGCGCTTTTCATCCTCTGCCTGAATACGGGGGCGATGGGACAAATGGGCACGCCAACCCCGCTGTCGGCTGCGGAGCGTAAAAAGGCGGAGGCCGAGAGTAAGGCAACCGGCGCCCTTGCCAACTATCCGCATTTGGTCGACATCACGGATTCCACCGGCATTCATTTCGAACACCTGTCGAGTCCTGAGGCGAAATTCATTGCGGAGTCGATGAGCGGGGGAGTCGCGCTGATCGATTACGACAGCGATGGCTGGCCGGATATTTATTTTACGAATGCGCAGAGCGTGGAAATGGCCCTGCAGGGCGTCAAAGCGCGGAGCGCCTTGTTTCATAACAACCACGACGGGACATTCACGGATGTCACCGACAAGGCCGGGGTAGGCTATCCCTGCTGGGCGATGGGTGCTGTCGTTGGCGACTACAACAACGACGGCTGGCCTGATCTGCTGGTGACCTGTCTGGGCGGCGTGGTGCTCTATCGCAACAACGGCGACGGAACCTTTACCGATGTGACCCGAGCCAGCGGACTTGCCGGCGATTCCGGGTGGGCGACGGGAGCGGCCTTTGGAGATTATGACGGCGATGGCTGGGCCGATCTCTTTGTGTCGCACTATGTGGAATTTCACCTAAACGATCTGCCCATATTCGGTTCCAGCAAATCGTGCAAGTACCTGGGACTTGACGTGCAGTGCGGCCCCCGTGGGCTGAAGGGATCTCCCGACAATCTTTACCACAATAACGGGGACGGAACGTTTAGCGATGTATCGAAGAAATCCGGGGTCGACGATCCCGAGCGCCGCTATGGCCTGACCGCCATCTGGTCGGATTTCGACAATGACGGAAAGCTCGATCTCTTTGTTACCAACGACGGCCAGGCGAACTACCTGTACCAGGACGACGGCACGGGCAGATTCGTGGATGTCGCCCTTGCTTCCGGCGTGGCGGCGAACGAGGACGGACTTGAACAGGCCAATATGGGAGTTGCTCTCGGCGACTATCTGCACACCGGGCGCATGTCTCTGTTGCTTTCGCATTTTGACATTGAGTACGCCGCCCTCTATCGCAACGATGGAGGGATGAACTTCTCCGACATGTCGATCGCTTCGGGCATTGCCAGGGGCACCCAAGGCTACGTGGGCTGGGGCGACGCCTTTGTCGACTTCGACAACGATGGCTGGGAGGATTTCTTCCTGGTCAACGGACACGTGTATCCGCAGGTGGACCACGCTCACAAGGCCACCAGATACCTGGAGCCGAAGTTCCTGTTTGTCAATCAACACGACGGAACCTTCAGGAACGCCAGCAGGCTGGCTGGAGACGCGATTCAGATCGTGCAGGTCAGCCGCGGCCTTGCTGTGGGCGATCTTTTCAACGACGGAAAGATGGAGGCGGTGATTGAAAACCTGGTGGGCAAGCCCATGATTCTGCGTCCCGAAGGAGGCCCGCAGAACCATTGGGTCAGTTTTCAACTGGAAGGCGTAAAGAGCAATCGTCTGGCCTTGAATGCGCGGGTACGAGCCACAGCCGGAGACCTGGTGCAGCTGGGCGAAGTCCTCAGCGGCGGAAGCTACCTGTCGCAGCACGATCTGCGCATACACTTCGGGCTGGGTAGCCATGAGCGTCTCGATCGGGCTGAAGTCTTGTGGCCGGATGGGAAAAAGGAAACGCTCACCAATCTGGCTGCCGATCGGTTTTATGTGGTGCGCGAAGGAAAGGGAGTGGTCTCCAGCAAACTGCCCGAGCACCGCGTCAAGGTCCCTTAGTATGGCCATCGGCGCAACGGCAAATCATCTCCGTGCAGTCCTGCTTTTGGCGGCGCTGTTTGCTGCCGGAGGTGCCGCTGTTCGGGCGCAGAACACGGGCCGTTCCGCTGAGTCTCCCCTGATGGGGCAACTCCACCAGGCGCTCAGCCTCGCCGAGCACGGCGACCGGCAGGGGGCAATGAATCTTGTCCTCCGCTTGCTTGAGCAGCGTCCGGATTTTGCGCCGGCAATCAAGCTGAAGGGCATGTTGCTGGAGCAGGCAGGCCGCACCTCCGAGGCGGCAGCCGCCTATGAAGAGGCTCTGAAGCTCGCGCCGAACGACGGAGATCTCCTGCTCAAAGCCGGCATCTACAAACTGACTGCGGGCCAAAAGGAAGAAGCCATCAAGTTGCTGCAGCACTGCATCCGGATTCTTCCCGGCGACGGAGACGCACAGTATTATCTTGCCCAGGCCTATCACCTGAATGGGCAGGACGACCTGGCGCTGCGCGCCATCCGGCAGAGTTTGAAGGCCGAGCCCGACAATATATCGGTGTGGCAGAAGTACGGAGAACTGTTGTGCGGAACGGGGGATTACGCGGCGGGGCTGAAGTGGCTGCTGAAGGCACAGCGCTCTGATGCTACGCTGCCGCGGATTGATTATGACATTGCCGCGGCGGATTACAAATTGATGGATCTTGCCGGGGCCGCGCAGTATGCCGCGCGTGCAGTTGAATCCCAGCCCAACGACGTGACAGCCTTGCAACTGCTGGCTATCGCGGATGTGAAGCTCGCCAAATGGCAAGAGGCCAGGAATGCATTTGAACGCATCCTCACATTCAAAACCGACGATGTGGAGTCGTTGTTGGGGCTTGGCCAATGCGAACTGGAACTGAAGAACTATCCGGCCGCCGTCGATAGATTGCAATTGGTGTTACGGCTGGCCCCCACGCGGCTATTGGCGCATTTCTATCTATCACGGGCGTTTGCCGGGATGGGCAGGACGGCGGACGCGCAACACGAGGCGGCACTGCATCAGCTGATGATGGAACAGATGACATTCGTCCGCTCCGTGGAGGGCGATGAACGCGAGAGCCCCATCAAGGCTCAAGCCCGTCAATTGCTGGCAGAGCATCGCGAAAAGGATGCGTTGCAGCTGTATCGGGAACACTTCAAGGGAACTGCCGCCACTCCAGCGGATGCGTATGTGTTTGTTGGGAAACTGTATCTCTTCATGAGAGAAACGGAAGATGGCCTGCGCAATCTTCATCATGCGCTGGAAATTCAGCCAACCGTTCGAGGAGCTCATACCTACGAGGGAATACTGGCGCTGAAACTGGGCGACCTGAGCGGGGCCGAGAATGAGTTTAAGGCGGAACTCGGAAACGACCCGAACTATCAGATGGCGATTGCCGAGATGGGCGAGGTCCGCTACCACCAGGGGCTCTGGTCCGATGCGGCGGAACAACTGGCGAAGTCCAGAACCACGACTCCGGAGTTGCTTTACATGCTTTGCGATTCTTACTTCCATACGGGGAGAGTGTCGGATGCCGACTTGACTGCCGAAACGATGGCGGCGTACGGGAGGAACCAGCCTGAAGTCATGAAAGAACTTATCGAGCTTCTCCTCCGCAATGGGCAAACGGAGCTCGCGCACCGTTTGTCGGCCAATCTCGCGCAACAATAAAGATCGGTGCAGCTCAGGGCGACGCGCTCTCGGTCACGGTGAGGATCTGATCTGCTTTGACGTTTTTCAATACCTGCTTGATGCCGCTCGGCCAGGTGAGTGCAATGGTTTCTACGACGTCGGCCGAGCCCAGCCCGAAGTGTACGCGCTTATCGCTCGAAGAGTTGTAGCCAACCGCGGTAGTCGCCTGGTTGTACTGGGTGCCCAGAGAAGTTGTTACCTTGACCTTTGTTCCCAGACCGTCGCGGTTGGATTTGACGCCGACCAGTTTCAGAATGATCCAGTGGTTTCGGTTGCTGGAACGGTTCATCCATATCTCCGGCGGGCCGTTCAGAACCGTCACGACGACATCGATCTTGCCGTCGTTGTTGAGGTCGCCGAAGGCCGCGCCGCGATGCGGAGCCGGAACTGAGAAGGATGTTCCGGCCTTTGAACTCAGATCCTCGAAGCTCAGGCCGCCTTTGTTGCGAAACACTCGATTGGGAAGCGCAAAAGGCCTGTGCGCCAGCTCCATGGCATTGTCCAGAATGTCGGAGTTGGCAGTAAACAGGTCCTTGTTCCCGTCGTTGTCGAAATCGAAAACCCCCACTCCCCAGGCCGTTGAGCGACTGGTCAGGGCGCTCAGTCCTGCCGTGGCGGTGACATCCTGGAATTGACCATCTCCTAGATTCTTATAGAGGGGAAAGCCTTCTCCGAACATCGCAGTTTCAAAGATATCCGGCCTTCCATCGTTGTCGACATCCCGGAAATCCGCGCCCATGCCGGCGATGGCGTTGCCGTATGCGTTGTACGCAACCCCGGCGAGCATCGCGACATTGGTAAAGGTTCCATCCCGGTTGTTGTGAAGAAGATAGTTCTCGAAGGTATCGTTGGAGACGAAGATGTCGGTAAATCCATCGTTGTCATAGTCGGCAAACGCTAAACCCATCCCTTTGCCAACATACTGGGAAAAGTGGGACTGTTCGGAGACGTCGGTAAAAGTGCCGTCGCCATTGTTACGATAGAGGATGTTCGGCATTCCCAGAAAATCGACCGGCGAGCAGTAGGCTGGAAGTCCTTGCTGAACGCAGAGAGTTGCAGTTTTGATTTTGTAATTGAGGTAGTTAACCACAAAAAGGTCGAGCAGCCCATCGTTGTTGTAATCGAACCATCCCGCAGCTACAGACCATGCCTTGCCGAGCCTGGGGACGATACCGCCGACTCCCGCCTTCTCGGTCACGTCCGTGAAGGTGCCGTCCCCATTGTTATGGAAAAGCTGGTTGCGGTTGACGCCGGTAACGTAAAGATCGACAAATCCATCATTGTCGTAGTCGCCGGCGGCCACTCCCATCGAATAGCCGCTGCCCTGCAGGCCGGCTTTCTCAGTTCCATCGGTGAAGGTGCCGTCCCCGTTGTTGCGGAAGAGCCGGTTTGAGTAACTGGGGTCGCTCTTTTCAAGCGACGGGATGGCCGCGCCATTGGTAAAGAAGATGTCCAGCAAACCGTCGTTGTTGTAGTCAAAGACCGCGACTCCGCCAGTCATGGTTTCAAACGTGTAGCGCTGGGGACTGACGCTGTTCTTGAGCTTGAACTTGATCTTCGATTTTTCGATGATGTTCTCGAATTGGACCGCGGATGCGGCGGACACCGCTGTATTCGCTGACTTTTTGCCGGGAGCGGCTCGGCGGGGCTGCGCTGACTGATGGGGCGCGGGTGCTGGGACCAGGGTCGGCGGTGGGGCTTGGGCATGCAGGCTGAGAACGCTCCACAGCAGGCAAAGGGTCAACTTAGCAGCGAGAACGATTCCGGGGGCGGCTCTTCTCGAATCGGCGTCGGCGATGCGCGGGGTGGCCTCCCAGTTGGGATGTGGCAGATGCTTGCGCGGATTTGGCTTCATAGCGATACAAATCAAAGGCCTAGAATCCACAGGGAGTTTGCAGATGGGGCCGGTTCTCAGCCCTTTGCCTGTCTATGAAGGGAACTAAGGTCAGGGACTGGCGGACACGTGCCGTCCAACCAAGGATACAAGCTTAGCAGCCCGTGGTGCAAGGAGCGGATTTTCTGAGCGGATTTTCTGCAAAGCCGGCGACGTAGCTGGGCCCGCGATCTAACGCAGCTCTTGGCAACGGACACGGAGATTCGATTTCTGCAAAGCCGATTGTGAATTTATCCGACACGCGAAGAGTAAATCGACAGGCACAACAAGCCTGCCTCGAAGCGGTTTCTCCACTCCCGTGCGGCGCCGCCATCTGCGCTGACACGAAGATATTCTGAAGCGGCAACTGATCCACGTGGGGCGCGTTCGCTCTGAGCCTGTCCTACGCAAACTGCTGGGCGCGGGCACGCGTCCGGGCGTTTCGCGTAGTGCAACTCGGCGCCAAACTCTACTTCTAGTCCTGAACGAGTTTTGCACATGCTCGGGGCTCTGGCCGCTGGCTTTGTTCTTCGGTCATGCAAGCAGTGAACAGTTTCCCCCTTTTGGAGCAGAGAGATTTCACTTGCGTGCCCGGAATATCAGGGCCAAGGCGATGATCAGCACCACCCCGAACATCCACATCCAACCATGTTCCAGCCTTGCATACCATATCCGTGCACGGGATCTCCTCGGGGATTGCTGTTTGAAAATAGGGGACACGGTCAGACTCATTTCTTCTGATCGTCCGCCATCCCTTTATCCTTCTTCTTCGTCGCCCCGGTTTTCTTGTGCATGTCCATTGGATTCGGTTTCATGGCCATGCAGTCGGTCATCGTCTGCATGTGATCCGTCAGCGTTTGTAACTGGTTAAGCATCGCCTGCTGCAGTTCCATCTGGCCCTTCATGCTGGCTTGCTCTGTTTCCATGTGGCTCTTCATGGCGGCATCGGCAGCGGCCATTTTAGCCATGTTGTCCTTCATCAGGGCCTGCATCTGTTCCATCTGCGCACGCATCTGCTCCATCTGCGATTTCATGCTCTTCATGTCCATGCCGGAACTTGGCATGGCGTTCTGGGCTTGCAGGGGTACAGCGTGAAAGCCCATTAGCAGTAATGCGAGAGCCGATACGGACAGCAGTTTTGCGATTGTCATTCCTTCATCTCCTGGGTGTTCTCAAATTGATTGTTGATAAAAACCGGATCGGCGCCGCTGCAACAAACCACAGCTCGTTGCGACTCCGCCGGGACAGAGCCGCCCGCATCGTCGCCCACTAGTCGGTGATCGCCGATGTAGAAGGTGGTCGATCGAATATGCGACCGCCGTTCGCAGCGCAAACGTATCGCTTAGTAAAAGAGTCCAAATGTCGTTTCGACGTAAACAGCCCTGTGCTTCGACACTTACTGAGGTTTGCAGAATATTGTGACACCCCTACACGGTCTGTCATTCCGAGCGGAGTTCCGTCATCCGCGTCGCGGATGGCGGAACGTAGTCGAGGAACCTGCTGTTGGACGCGGCAGAAAAGCAGGTTTCTCGACTCCCCAAGGGTCTGTCCGCTCGCGGACAAACCTTGCTGCGCTCGAAATGACAGTAGGAGTGAGTGTCACAATATTGTGGAATCTTCAATAACAGCTGAAGACAGGACCCGCATACTACTGCTGGCGTTGCCGGTCGAAGCAGAACTGATCCGTGTTGCCGAGCGCCCCTTCACGCCAATTACACGCCGTGTCTTGGGACAACCCTGCCTCAAGAGGGTAGCTCAGGCCGTCTGGTTTGGCGGGCAAACTCGCCTCTTGAGACACCACTAGATTCGCTCACTTGCTCTGGCAATACTGTGCAGAATGGCTCAGGTCGTGAGCTATCCGACGTTGCGGGCTTCAACAGGGGCAGTCGCGGGAAGCACCACGACCTTGTTCAAGAGTGTATTGGGGCTAGCGGAGTATTCGTCAACTCGACCCTTTAGAAATGAAAGGCTGCGCTAGATTTGCGCGGATTCTCCTGCTTGTCTGTGTCTTGAAATGGATGTTCGGGCGTTTACGAGAATCGTTTCGTCGTCGAGTACACTTATTCCTTTCGGCCGTAATAGGGTCGAGCTGCTTTGCCATGTTCTGCTGCTTGGTTTTTCTCATCTCAAGTAGGTGGCGGGGACTTGGTCTCTTGATGCAAGGCTTGCCAAGCACGACCGAGGTGGTGGTGACTGAGGTGCCCCGTAGGTTTGAGGCACGACTATCAAGGAGGCTCGATGAACGAGTTGTCTGAATCCAGGCGCCGGTTTCTAAAAGCAGCAGGTCTAACAGCCGGAGCGGTTTTCCTACCCTCCGGCACGGTCGTCGCTGAATCGGGCATCTCAACCCAGAGCAATGACACACGTGCTACTTCGTCGGAGTCCGGTTCTCCCGACTACACGTTGCACATCAAAACATCTCCTGTTGAGATCGCGCCTAACCGGATCGTCTCGGCGACCACATACAACGGGCAATTCCCAGGGCCACTGCTTCGCTTTAAGGAACGCCAACAGGCCATAGTGGACGTGTACAACCACACGGACGCGCCGGAGCAATTGCATTGGCACGGTCAGATGGTACCGGTTGACGTGGATGGAGCCGCGGAAGAGGGCACACCTTTCATTCCTGCACATGGTAAACGCAGGATCGTATTCTCTCCGCGACCGGCAGGATTTCGTTTCTATCACACGCACAATCGAGCGGGAGCCGATCTCTACGCCGGACAGTACGGCGGCGAGGTTGGTCCCGTATACATCGAGCCGAAGCATGAGCCAGGCAACTATGACCGTGAGGTCTTCCTCGTGCTGAAGGAGTTCGAGCCGACTTTCAGCCGCGGCGGAGACATGGCGATGGATTTTCTTTCTCCCGCGACTAAAGTGAAAGCGCTCGAAGAGCAAGGCCAGTCTGCCATGAAGGCTTCCCTCGCGAAGGGTATGCCGCACGGATACGAAGTGGGCTACGGTTCTTTTACGATCAATGGCCGGATGCTGCACCACGGGGAGCCCATCCGCGTGAAGCAGGGCGAAAGAGTTCTGTTCCATGTGTTGAATGGAAGCGCGACCGAGATTCGCAGCCTTGCCCTACCGGGTCACTCCTTCCATGTCGTGGCGCTGGACGGGAATCCTGTCCCCAATCCGGCAACGGTTCCCGTGCTTTGGCTGGGCACTGCGGAGCGGGTCTCTGCCATTGTTGAAATGAAACACCCTGGGGTCTGGATCATGGGCGATCTGGCGGACGACGATCGTCACCACGGCATGGGAATCATCCTCGAATATGCGGGGTCCAAGGGTAACGGACAATGGATTGCGCCGCCGCCCTATCGCTGGAACTACGGGCTCTTCGCCAAGCCCGGCACTACTGCCGCGCCGCCGGAACAAACGTTTGAGATGATCTTTGCGAAGGATAATGCCGCCGAAGAGGGCTTCAATCGATGGACGATCAACGGAGTGTCCTATCCGATGACCCGCGAGATCGTGCCCGCCTCCTATCATTTGAATCAAGGCAAGCATTACCGCATCCGCATGCGCAACGCCAGCGACGATATTCACCCCATCCACCTTCATCGCCATAGCTTTGAACTCACGACCTTGTCGGGAAAGCCCACAGCGGGAATCTCGAAAGACGTGGTCATGTTGGGAGGCTACCAGGAGGCCGAAATCGACTTTGTTGCCGACAACCCAGGACTGACGCTGTTCCACTGCCACCAACAATTGCACATGGATTTTGGGTTCATGACCCTTTTCGACTACGTGTGATCCATGAAGCAACACGGGTTCAAATCCCGTCGGGGACGCCAACCGTTCAGTC
Organism: Candidatus Sulfotelmatobacter sp.; assembly: GCA_017883425.1. GTDB lineage: Bacteria > Acidobacteriota > Terriglobia > Terriglobales > Acidobacteriaceae > Sulfotelmatobacter. The sequence goes on from JADGNP010000003.1 coordinate 13,619, forward strand.
ACCTGCCCTCCATCTGTCGCCGCTCGGGGGAGCCCCAACACGTCAGTAATCGTCCTCAGCCCCGCCCCCGGGGAAGAATCGTCTTCAACGAAACTGTGTCCCGCGGAGCCTGCGTGAACGGCGTGGCCGTCCTCGTTGTTCGGCAATCAGCTTGCTAATCATGGCCGGCGCGCATACTCTCAGAGTAGGTGTTCGTTTGCGCTGTAAAAGGGAGAGCATCTGACACACGACGAACTCAAGTCTTCTTATGTTGTAATACGCCACAACGTCCGCACCTACGAGTCTGCGGGAGTGGTCGAAGTCGTCAAGGGACGACAGAACGCAGAGTCCACCTTGAAGAACTTCGAAAGCGGACAAAGCCCGGCGGACCGGCATGAGGGCTGGCGCTACTTCCTGGAAAAGTCCACCTTGAAGGCAGGCACCGACCCCACGGAAGCCACGGAGCTGCGCCAGGCAGAGTTGGAACGTCGGGAGTCCAAAGCCACGCAAGAAGGTGAGGCCTCAAATGGCGGAGGCGGGTTCTCGCGGTAAGGCGGGGTGTCCGTCCAGCCCAAGCAATTCGCTTGCTAACTTGTGGCCGCCAGCGTAGCATCACTCTGTGCGTTAGACCGAATCGGTTGTGAGCAGTTCTCGCCTAATCAGCCAGCACTTGCCTGCAGTACCTCCGAATCTCTCCAGCGTAAATTGATTGAAAGGAACACCAGTATCAACATGGCAGAACAAGGAACAGTAAAGTGGTTCAATGACGCCAAAGGCTATGGCTTTATCAGCCGCCAGAATGGCGAAGATGTTTTTGTGCACTTCTCAGCGATCCAGGCGGGCGGCTTCAAGAGCCTGCAGGAGGGCCAGACAGTGCAATTCGACGTGACCAAGGGCCCCAAGGGCTGGCAGGCTGAGAACGTCCAGCCGCTCTAACCTCATCCCGGGATGCGAAAGGCGATCTCCCTTGGGAGATCGCCTTTTCAGTTTTTCGGTGTCTCTGTTCGATGAGCCATCCCGAGACGTGGCGACTCGTCACTTGCTGCGCCCCGGCAGCGCGAAGTCTGCGGTTCCGACTTTGACGATTGTTCCGCTCGGCTGCGGTTTCGCCTCCTTGCCTTCTTCCGGCTTGGTTTTTGCTTCCGGCACCGGTGCAGGTTTCTCTGTCCACATGCCGTACACCCGCCCGCCATACGCTGCAATTCCGCTGTAGTCGCCGAAAAAGACGCCGCTGGCTTCGAACGCTTCGTCGGTCCAGGCGTAGTTATTGAAGCTGTGTCCGCCGTCCGTGGAGCGCGCCAGAACCACGATCTGCTTGCGGTTCTGCGGATCGCCCCGGCGATCATAAAAGACAACGTCGATGGAGCCGTCAGTCGGGTCCACGGCGAGCCACTGAAAGAACTGTTCCGCTCCGTTGTGGACTGGGTCGTTGTTGACGCGGACCGGCGCCGTCCAATGCTTGCCTCCGTCGTCGGATGTCGCAAGGAAAACATCCAGATCGCCGTTGCGGTAATCACTCCAGGTCACGTACAGGCGCTTGCTTTTCGGGTCGATTGCAATCTGCGGAAATCCGTTCGCCCTGTCGAGCGTCTGTATGGCGAACATGATCGGCGCCGTGTGAATCACCGGGCGGGCGCGGGAGAAGGTCTTGCCGCCGTCGCGGGACGTCGTGAGCATAAGCGCGTCATCCTGGCTCCATATGGCGTAAAGCCTGCCATCCGGTCCGACTACCCCGGCGAATCCCTCGGCGGCGCCGTTGTCATCGCGCGGCAACCCGGGATGAGCATCGATCTCAATCGGCTGCGACCATGTCTTCCCGTCGTCGGTGGAACGCGACAGCACCATCTGAGAGTCCGTCAACCTCCATCGCGTCCACCCGATGTAGAGATTGCCCGCATAGCGGCTCTTGCTGTTGTCCGCGACAATGTACGGCTTGTCTTCGAACGGAATTCCCGGCGAACTTGGCTGTTCGGCGACAGGAACGTGCTCGGGTTCCCAGGATCTTCCGCCGTCGAGCGAGCGGCGCACAAAAATGCCGTTGCGCGTCGCGCCGTGTGCCCAGTAGTTGAAAGTCCCCAGCTTATCGAAGGCGATGTAACAGACAAAGGCGTGCCCCTGATTATCGAAAGCCACCGACACGTCGCCAGAGATGCGATAGTTCTTGGGATCGACGCCCTCTGCCAGTTGCCAGGTGTGGCCGGTATCTTGCGAGTAGGCGGCGTGCACGTTGTCCTGAAAAACGGCGACCACCTGCTGCGGATTTGCGGGATTGACCGCGATCCCCGGCTCCGTGAAAAATCCGGGCGTGGGAGTGAGAGTGAAGACCTGAGATTGAGGAGCTTTCGGCAGATCCTGGGCCTGCAAGAGCAGAGGTGCATTGAAAAAGAGCGTGAAGACTGCCGTTGCTGCGAATCGGCGGAAATGTTGCGAGAAGAACATTCGAAGTCCCCCGGTGTTTGCGATCGAGTCTGCGCTGTTAAGGAAGGTCCTCAGAACATAAGGCCGCGCCTCCAGCAATTCCTGCGTCTGCCCCGTAATGAGCCATCAACAGCGGAATATCGGAGGCGCGTGGATTCACGCACCAACTCGGAAGGCGATTCTTGATGTCATCGAAAAACGGTTTAAGCATCGCCGCCACGCCGCCGCCCATCACCAGAACGTCAGGGTCGAGCAGATCGACGATGTTGCCGAGCCAGGGTGTTAAGACCTCGACCGTCTCGATAAGAATTTCCCGCGCCAACGGATCGCCAGCGACATAAGCCTGTCCCACCAATTCGCTGGTGACGGCGGCAACGTCTCCCTTGGCCAATTCGAGAATGGTGGAGCGAGAATGCCCTGCGGCGAGCTTGGTTCGGGCGCGGGAGCCAATCGCCGGACCGGCCGCCAGCACTTCAATGCATCCACGTTTGCCGCAGCTGCAAAGCGGGCCATGATAGTCGATGCTCACGTGGCCGCCCTCGCCGGCGGAGCCGGTATTGCCGTGGTAGATGCGGCCGTCCAGAACAATGCCGGTTCCAATCCCGGTTCCAATCGTGGCATAGAAAACGTAGCGGAATCCACGTGCCGCGCCCCAGCGCGTTTCCGCGAGCGCGGCGGCGTTCGCGTCGTTGTCCACTTTGACGGGGACTCGATACATCGAAGTGATTTTCTCAGCCAGCGGAAAGTTCCGCCAGCAGGGTAGATTTGGAGGATTGAGAACTATGCCGGTCTTCGGGTCCAGCGGTCCGGGCGCGCAAATCCCGATGCTGTGAATGCCGCCTGGCGCCGAGGATGCCAAGGAATCAATGGCGCCGGTGACTGCCTGAAAAGCAGCCTCGGCCGTGCCGTTTGCCACCATGGGCTTGCGGCCCTGCGTGAGTATCTTCCCGTCTCGGTCCACGAGTCCAACCGCGACTTTGGTGCCGCCGATATCGACGCCGAGAATTGGGCCGCTACGCTTTGAGTTTTCCGTCACGGTTTGGCCGTCGCCGCGATCTGCGGTATCCCAGAGAAGCGCACCTTGATGGTCTTAATCTCGTACGGTTTCGTGTGCAACGTAACGGCGCCATCGTGCACCGAAACGCTGGCAATCGCTCTTTCCATCAGATCGGTCTCCGCCGCAGACTCTGCTCCCGGAGGAAGTTGAATTGTAGCCTCACCATCCTTACCGGCCCATTCGTAGAAGCGCACCACCAGCGTATTCTCGTCCTCCGCTTTCTTCAGCGCGGTCACGATGACGTTGTCCGGTTGCGCCTGCACGAAAGAATGCTCGGCCGCGAGCGCTCCCTGATGCTTTCCGAACGGCATAGAAATCAATTTGTAGTTCAGTTCATAACCACGCCGGATGGTGAGCGCATCCTTCCAGCCTCCACCGTGGGGATACAGCGAGTACGTGAACTCATGATGGCCCTCGTCGGCATGAGGGTCCGGCCACTCCGGAGACCGCAGCAGCGACAAACGAAGCACATTCCCTTTCGCGTCGTAACCATATTTACAGTCATTCAGCAGGCTGAACCCGTGCTTGGAGTCCGAGATGTCAGCCCAGCGCTGCGCCGGAACTTCAAACTGCGCCAACTCCGCGGGCGTATTTCGCGTGGTGGGACGTTCCACGGAGCCAAATGGAATTTCAAACGCCGCTTTGTCACTGTGCGCGCTGACCGGGAACGCCACCTTCAGCAGAATATGCTTCTCATGCCATTCGGCCATCATCTTCACATCGACACGAGGCACGCCCGCGTACATGATGATATCTCGCAAGAAAGTCGAATTCTGGAAATGATTCTTGATTCGGATGATGGCTCGCAGCGGGCCGCTCTCCATGAGCTTCACTTCATCGGCCTTGTCCAGATCCCAGTGCTGCTTTTCGAAGTCCGCGTCAATATTCCACGCGTCCCACTGCTGGGGCTTATCGACGAAGGTCTGCAGCAGGTTGCCGCAGGTTGAAGTCTTGGGGCCACCCGTGTCGGTTTCCGCGGGGGCAAGCGCTTCTGTGCCGCTTCGCTTGTCAAACAGGCTGGTCATGCAGCCCGTTTGCGGATCGATCTTCACGCGGATGAATTCGTTCTCCAGCGTGTCGGAGGAAGCCTTCAGCATCGAGTGAACCGCAGGCGCCGCAGTTGCAGCGCGCACGAAATAGGTCTGGTATCCAAGGGACGGCGTGCTCGATAGCAATAAGAAGTGGGCGCGGTGAGTTTCCGCATCGAGGGAGACTAGTTGCGACTCTGCCGGCTTTCCCGTGGAATCCACTACCTCGATCTGGCGGGTTGGTGCGGGCAGTTGCACGTCAACCTCAGCCACTTCGGTGCGCGGCCACGACAGGGAATTGAAAATCAGTATCGGCGCCCCCTCGCCTTGCGTGTTGACGTGCGCGGCGATCTCGCGGAGGGACCCCATGGCAACGTCGTTCGCGGTGCGGTCGACATTTTCCAGGCTGCGTTTGGCGTCCAAGTAATTCACCGCGATACCGGAGCCCGGCATGATGTCGTGGAAGTGCTCGAACAGCAGATTCTTCCAGGTCAGTTCCATCTCGTCTTGTGGATAAGGGCGCCCGTAGAGCAAGGCCAGCGAAGCAAACTTCTCAGCATTGAGTACTGTTTCCTCGGCGCGGCGGATTCTCCGCTTGGTTTCGGCCTGGGTCGTGAAGACTCCGCGGTGATAGGCGAAATAGAGCTCACCATCCCACGTCGGAACCTGCATGCTGGGAAGCTTCTTCTCCAGATCGCTGAAGAAGTCGCGCGCGAAACTAAACTCGAGTTTCGGATACACCGCACCCGAAGCCTTCAGTTGCTCGGCATGATCGAGCATGACGCGGGTTGGCCCGCCGCCGTGGTCGCCCACGCCATAGAGGTGCATCATCTCAGGTTTGTCGGGAACGCTCTTGCCGTAGATCGACGGCATCCAGATCGAGAGGTCGGTTGCGAGCGGCTCCGCATCGATGCCGCCAGCGTAGTCATGCGGGAAATAAGTGAGCAAACGGCTGCCGTCCGGCGCCTGCCACCAGAACAGCTTGTAAGGGAACGTGGTGAACTCGTGCGCCCAGAGCAGCTTCTGGGTGACGAAATAATCCATGCCCGACTTCTTATAGATCTGCGGGAGTTGATAGTTGTATCCAAACGAATCCGGGTTCCACCCGATTTTCACGTCCACGCCAAAATTCTTCTGAAAGTAACGCTTGCCCACCAGAATCTGGCGGACCAGAGACTCGCCGTCCGGCATATTCAGGTCGGGCTCGACCCACATGCCGCCGATGATCTCCCACCGGCCTTCCTTGACGCGCTTCTCGATCTGCTGGAAGAGGTCGGGATATTTCTCTTGCATCCACTCGTAGGTGCGCGCCGAGGACATGGTGAACTTGAAGTCCGGATACTCGCGCATTAGATCGAGCACGCTCTGGAACGTGTTGCGTACCACTTCCACGGTCTCGGTCCACGGCCACAGCCACGCCATGTCAATGTGCGAGTTGCCCACGATACGGATGTTGAACTTCTGCAGAAAGGGCTTGAGCGCTTCCAACTTGGCATGAGCCGCTTTGAGCGACGCATCAAAGCCGGCCTGATCCCCTCGATCCAACGGCGAGAAATCAATCGCCTTCAGGGCCGCTTCGAGTCGTTGTTGACGTTCAGCCTTTCCTTCTTCATAGGCAGCGATGATGGGACGGGCAGACAGAAGTTCCATCCGCAGAAAAGCGGGGTCCGGGCGCGCGTGCGGTGGTTCGAGCGTGAGTTCGCTGTGAAAGAATTCGGATTGAGCTTCGTCTCCTGCGACTACTCTCGCCGCGACCAGAAACTTCTGCCCCGGCTGCGCGTTCTCCGTCAAAAGCATGGGCAGAATATCGTCGTCGCTGCCGCGATAGAGAATCGCTCCGTTCGAGAAGACGGTGATCCTCAAGCTTTGCGGACTCCCGAAGCGCAGATCCATCGACACCCGTGAGCCTTGCGTCGCATAGCCATGAATCTTCTCGGGAATCTGAATCCACCGGCGGAACACGCGGGTTCCCGCCCAATGCTCCTCGTTCGCATTCCTTCCGCCTGGCTCCGACGCATTCTTCACGGTGAGCAGGCCCCAGTCGGAGTCGTTCAGCCCCGGATCTTCTGGATGGGGAACGTCAGCATGAAAGCGCCATTCGGCTTCGTCCAGACGGGTGAGCGTTTCTAGCCGGTCGAGTGTCGGCTTATAAGGATCGGGGACAGGAGAAGTCTGGGAAACCGCAAAAGCCGCGTGCATCACAATCACGAGTATTAAGAAGATAGCGGAACGCTTCATCGAGAACGCACCTTTCCGAGCGAGGCCAGACTGCAACAGCAGTCTTTGCAGGCAACCAAAGATTATCACTCAACAATTGTTTGGAAGCCTAAGTTGCTGATTCTACAGCGAGGTTACGCCGCCTGCGCGCGGCCTGCAAAAATTGTGATTCCTTCCATGCAAATTATGAATCGAAGTTGTTACGTAAGATTGTTGACGGCACAAGCCGTTCAACTTAGAATCCAGACTCCAATGTCAGATAGCTGCAATCTTCGCGCGTTGTGCTGCTGCACTTGTTGTTGTTGTGCATGCGTGTGCGCTGGCGCGGGGAGGCTGCTGACCTAAGAATTCGTTCTTAACATCGGCACTCATCAACCCATCGCCAGACGAACTGGCGGTGGGTTTTTTGTTTTCCGGATATTAACTTTCCAGACCCCAAACTCCTATGACAAACGCAGCGAAAGAAACCAAAGCACAACGAGTCGAGCGCCTGAAGCGCGCCCAGAACCCATGGGAGGGGCTGGAGGAAATCCGGCGCTTTGCCCGCGAGGGATTCGAATCCATCCCCCCCGAATGGATCGGGACCTACTTCCGCTGGTGGGGCGTTTACACCCAGGGGGATGGTGCGGGAGTCACCGGCGGCCAGAATGGGGAAGGCCGGGCGTTGCAGCGTTTCATGGTGCGCATTCGCATTCCCAACGGCATGATGAGTTCCCGGCAACTGCGGGCCATTGCCGACCTCACTCGCCGCCACGCCAACGGAATCGCCGACCTTACCGTTCGTCAAAACATTCAACTGCATTGGATCACCATCGAATCGCTGCCGGAAGTGCTCGACGGCCTCTGGCAAGTCGGGCTGAATACGACCGGAGCCTGCGGTGACGTCGTGCGCAATGTGACCGGATGCCCGGTTGCGGGGGTGGATGCGGACGAAATCGTCGACGCTTCGCCACTTGTTCTGGAAGCATCGCGACTGCTGGCGGGGAATGCCGACTTCTACAACCTGCCGCGCAAATTCAAAATCTCGATTACTGGATGCCGCGTGTGGTGTCCCTATCCCGAAATCAATGACGTGGGCCTGACCGCACTGACTCGCACGGTTGGCGGAGAGCCGGAGGTCGGCTTCTCCCTGCGAGTCGCCGGCGGGCTTTCGACGGAACCCTATCTCGGAGCGCGCCTGAATGCATTTGTCCGCTGGAACCAGGTTCTGCCCGTGATCAGAGGGATTGCCGAGTTGTTCCGCGACTCCGACGTGTTGCGCGAACACCGCGAACGCGCCCGGCTGAAATTCCTCTTCTTGCGGCACGGATGGACCGCAGACCGTTTTCTGGGCGAACTGCAAGAGCGCATCGGATTCCAGCTTGATCCCGCGGTCGAAGAGCGTCCTCCCGACGATGTCTACCGCGATCATGTGGGCATTCATGCGCAGAAGCAGTCCGGTCTCTCTTACGTGGGAGCGGTTGCGCTCCGCGGCCGAATCACCGCGGAACAGATGCAGTCGGCTGCGGATCTCGCCGAGCGCTATGCCGGCGGCGAATTGCGTGCCACCAACATGCAGAACCTCCTCGTCGTAAACGTGCCCACCCTCAACGCGGAAGTGCTGGCGGGGGAATTCAACGCGATCGGATTGAAAGTCGGCGGTTCCGCCTTCTGGCGCGGCACGGTGGCGTGCAGCGGGACGGAGTTCTGCAAGCTTGCCATCACGGAGACGAAGAGCTTCTCCCGTTGGCTCGTAGAAGAACTGGAAGAACGTTTGCCCGGCTTTGATCAGCATCTGAAACTGCACGTCACGGGATGCCCCAACAGTTGCGGACAGCACTGGATCGCCGACATCGGCATTGAAGGCAAGAAGATCAAGGTTCATGACCGCATGGTCGATGCCTACTACTTCTGCGTGGGCGGAGCGCTTGGTCTCCATCAAGCTACGGCGCGACCCGTCGGGTATCGCTGCGCCGCAACCGACGTGCCGGATGCGCTCGAACGTCTGCTGGGGCGATACCTGGCGCAGCGCGAACCGGGCGAAAATCTGCGCCGGTTCTTTGTGCGTCACAGCGACACGGAGTTGCGCGAGTTTCTGGCCGGAGAAGTCGTGGCCGCGGTAGCTCGCGATTTGCCGGACCCGACTCGGGGTCTGTCGCAATCAGCAGGAGGAATCGGTGACTAACTTGTTTCCCATGTTTCTGAAGCTGGAAGGCAGGCAATGCCTGGTCGTGGGCGCCGGGAAAGTCGGCGAACCAAAGATCGGCGGCCTGCTTGAGACGGGTGCGCGACTCCGCGTGGTTGCTCTCGATGCAAGTCCCACGGTCCGCGAATGGGCGCGGGCTGGAAAGCTCGACCTCGAGTTGCGTGCCTTCTCGGCGGAAGACCTGGACGGCGCGTTCCTGGCAGTTGTGGCGACGAATTCACGCAGCCTGAATGAGCGCGTCTATCACGAGGCGCGGAACCGTGGCGTGCTGTGCAATGTGGTCGATGTTCCTGATCTCTGCGATTTCTTCTATCCCGCCGTCGTGCGCCGCGGCGATCTGCAAATCGCCATTTCAACCGCCGGACAGAGTCCATCGCTGGCCCAGAAAATTCGCCAACAGCTTGAAAAACAATTTGGCCCCGGATACGCCGCGTGGGTGGCGGAACTCGGCGAGACTCGAAAACTGATTCTCGCCAGCGATCTTGCCAAAGAACGCAAGCTGGACCTGTTGCATTCGCTGGCGAGCAGGGAAGCGCTGGAAGCAGCCCTGGCTCAGACCCCCGAACTAGCCGCAAAAGGAGAGGGAGCATGAAAGGCAAGGTTTATCTAGTTGGCGCTGGGCCGGGCGACCCGGAGTTGCTCACCCTGAAAGCGCTACGCGTGCTGAAAACGGCCGATGCTGTGCTGCACGACGACCTGGTCGCTCCCGAGATATTGAAACTCATCCCTTCCACGGCGCAGATGCACAACGTCGGCAAGCGCTGCGGCAAGAAAAAGATTCGGCAGGAGGAAATCAATTTTCTCATGGTCGCGCTCGCGGACTCCGGACTGCGGGTCGTCCGGCTGAAGAGTGGCGATCCGCTGATCTTCGGACGAGCCGGGGAAGAAATCGAATCGCTGCGCAGGGCCAACATCCCCTTCGAGATTGTGCCGGGCGTGACTTCCGCCCTGGGCGCGGCAGCCGCAGCGCAGATCCCGTTGACCCATCGCCGCGCGTCGTCCGCCCTTGTATTCATCACTGCGCATCAGGCCCCTGGAAGCGACGCCGCAAACTGGGGCAAGCTGGCCGGAAGCGGGGCGACGCTGGTGATCTATATGCCCGGACAGAACTACTGCGAGGTTGCCGCGAAGCTGAAGGCGGCTGGGCTTGCCGGCGAGACGCCCTGTGCCGTCATCTCGCGTGCGACAACCCCGCACCAGCGAGCCCACCGTTCCACGATCGCCGAGTTGTCTCGCTCGCCGAAGCTCGCCGCTCCCACGCTGCTGGTCGTGGGAGAAGTCGTGCGCTTTACCGATCCTGTAGCCCTCGCGCAGCAACTTGGAGTGCCGGGTATTTCCGCGGGCAACGACAGCCCTCTTGCCACCGTACTATTTGCGGATCCCCCTTCGGCAGCGGACTTCAGAACAAATGAGGAGCCACTCGCGTGAAACACCATCTCCAGGACCGTGTTCAAGAGCAGATCGCAGATATTCAGCATGCGGCCGAGCATTGGACTCCGCAGCACGCTCTGACTTGGGCGTTCGAGACCTTCGGGAACAGTGTGGCCATTTCCTCGGCGTTCGGAGCCGAGGGAATGGTGCTGATCGATATGGCTTCGCGGGTCCACAGAGACTTCCGCCTTTTCACCATTGACACGGAATTCCTGTTCCCCGAGACCTACAACTTGATGGACAGGATCGAAGAAAAGTACGGCATCGCGATCGAGAAAGTGTATTCCGTGCTCTCACCCGAAGAGCAGGAACGCAGTCACGGAACGGCGCTGTGGACACGCGATCCCGACCTCTGCTGCAGCCTGCGGAAAGTCGAACCACTCCGTCGCAAACTCAGCGAGTTGAGCGCGTGGATCACGAGCATTCGCCGCGACCAGACCTCGGTCCGCTCCAGTGCGTGCAGAGTTGAATGGGATGCCAAGTTCGGCTTGCCGAAGATCAATCCAATTGCCGACTGGACGTCAAAGCAGGTGTGGCGCTACATCCACGACCATGATGTTCCTTACAACGCACTTCACAATCAGGACTATCCCAGCATCGGCTGCACGCATTGCACTCGCGCCGTCCGCCCGGGAGAAGATCCGCGTGCGGGACGCTGGCCGGGATTTGCCAAAACCGAGTGCGGCCTGCACATCATCGAGCCTGTGCCGGGCTCGCCTGCCGCGAGTGCGTCGAAAGCCGCCAAGTTCGGCAACTGAGTCTGCGCTTCGCTCAAACTGCCTGGCAGAAAGCGCTGGAGATCCTTCCCCGGTCGCGTGCTGGTTCGGGCCACAGGGAGAATATTGCGTGCAGTCGCTGCACCGACTCTTCGACCTTCGATTCTTCCACGAAGAACGAGATCGTATTCATGTGGGGACAGCCGCCCTCGGCTGTCCGTCGAGCGAAGCTCGACAGCTGGTCGGAACCGGCAACCTGAGACCGAATTTCAGCTCAAGTCCGGTCCTTTAATCGTCCGTCTTTTTCATTTGCGTGGCGAACTGACGCAATAGAGCGACAAACGCAGTGGAGGCCACCGAGAGCGTTCGGTCGCGCCGGTAGGCAAGTCCCAGTTCGCGGTACAGCACCGCGTCCTCGAGATCAATCAGTTTGACTCGCCCGGCATCCACTTCATCGCGGGCGAAGGACGCGCTGATGAGCGACACGCCCAGATCCGCCGCCACGAAGCTCTTGATCATGCCGATGCTGGGCAGTTCCATTCGCACCTGCAGTTCGGCGGCGTGGGGCCGAAACAGCTTATCCAACAGCCGTCGCGTATGTCCCGTCTTCGGAAGCAGCAGAGGATGTTTGACGATCTCGCTGACCGGCACCACCTTGAATTTCGCCAGCGGATTCTTGGGGCTCACCATCAACATCAGCTTGTCGCGGAAGATCGGATAGATCTTCAAACTCGGAGATTGGATGGGTAAAGTCAATATGCCCACCTCCACCTGCCCGTTTTCCAGCTTTTCCACGATTTTGTAGGTGAAGTTCCGGTAGATGCTGATCTGCACCGGGGGATAGCGGCGGCAATATTCGCCGAAAACCTCGGGCAGAACATACAAACAGGTGGCCTCGTTGGCGCCCACCCGCAGCGTGCCACGCGGGGTGCCGCTGTGGTCGGCGACCGCCATTAACGATTCGTCCCGCAGACTCTTCAGGCGCTCGGCGTATTCGAAAAACACCTGGCCGGCGGGGGTAAGTTTCACCGTTTTGCCCGAGCGGTCGAGCAGCCGGTCACCGTATTCCTGCTCCAGTTGACGGATTTGCGCGCTGACCGCCGACTGCGACCGAAAAACCTTCTCCCCGGCGCGCGAAAAGCTACCCTGCCTGGCAACTTCCAGGAACGTGATGAGCTGATCAAAGTCCATGGTGGTTGAGCGAAATTATAGCGGACTCGTCGCGGTTTCGAGGTTTAATTACCGGGGACCCAACGCGTCGTGATACGCCCTGAAATTTGCATGGCTTGCATCGAAATTCTGCATTGTACTTTGCTGGCTACAAGCAGATATTAAAGAGCAACGTCTGTTCCTGGGCAGAAGTGTGCGACACTCCGTCGCCCTCGCAAGATACGCCCAAGAACGAGTGATTCGAAAGGAGTTCAGTCCACCGGACGGAGTCCATGACGACGCGTCTAAACCCGAGAAATGGCTTGCCACCCGCCCAGGGTCTCTACGACCCCGCGCACGAGCACGACGCCTGCGGCATCGGCTTCGTCGCCAGCATCGGGGGCCATAAGAGCCACGATATCATCCGCAAGGGCATCCAGGTGTTGCTCAACCTGGCGCACCGTGGTGCCTGCGGCTGCGATCCTGAAACCGGCGACGGCGCGGGCGTCCTCATTCAGATTCCACACAAGTTCTTCGCGCGCGAATGTGACACGCTTGGCTTCGCGCTTCCCAAGCCGGGGACGTACGGCGTCGGCATGACGTTTCTGCCGGTGGAAAAGCACCAGCGGTTGCAGTGCGAAGGCATCCTCGAACGCATCGTCCGCGAAGAAGGCCTGACCTTACTCGGCTGGCGTGACACCCCAGTTTGTGCCTCCGCCATCGGCCGGGTGGCGCGCGCTTCGCAGCCCTACATCCAGCAGATTTTCGTGGGCTGCGCTCCAGGGATGGAGGAAGACGCGTTCGAGCGCAAGCTCTACGTCGTCCGCAAACGCGCGGAAAACGAAATTCGCGAGTCCGGCATCGAAGATGCGGGGATGTTCTACATCCCGTCGCTTTCCTGCCGCACAATCGTCTACAAAGGTTTGTTGCTCGCCTCGCAGATCACCAATTTCTACCGCGAACTCTCCGACCCCGACGCCGTCAGCGCGTTGTGCCTCGTGCACCAGCGGTTTTCCACCAACACGTTCCCCAGTTGGCAGCGGGCGCATCCCTACCGCTACGTCGCGCACAACGGTGAGATCAACACGCTCCGTGGCAACGTCAACTGGATGCAGGCCCGCCAGTCGCTGTTGCAGTCCCCGCTCTTCGGCGAGGATATGAAGAAGCTGCATCCCATCATCGCTCCCGACGGCAGCGACTCGGCGAACTTCGATAATGCTGTGGAGTTGCTCCTCCAGTCAGGGCGCAGCCTGCCGCACGTCATGGCCATGCTGATTCCCGAAGCCTGGTCGGGTAATCCGCACATGAAGCCGGAGAAGCGCGCCTTCTACGAGTACCACGCCTGTCTGATGGAACCTTGGGACGGCCCGGCCGCCATCGCTTTCACCGACGGACGCGTGATCGGAGCGACGCTCGACCGCAACGGCCTTCGCCCCGGACGATACGTCGTGACTCACGACGATCTGGTCGTCATGGCCTCGGAAGCGGGAGTGCTCGACATCGCGCCCGAGCAGGTCAAGAGAAAAGGCCGGTTGCAGCCAGGAAAGATGTTCCTGGTCGATATGATCGAAGGCCGCATCGTCTCCGACAAAGAGATTAAGCAGAAACTCGCGTCGCGGCAGCCCTACGCACAGTGGTTGAAAGAGAATCAGATCACGATCGATCAGTTACCCGAGCCCTCGCGCATGCACTACCCGGATGCCGAGACCCTGCTCCGCCGCCAGCGAGCCTTCGGTTACAGCGATGAAGATCTGAGGATGATTCTGGGCCCGATGGCGTCGCGGGGCGAAGAGCCGATTGGTTCGATGGGCACCGACACGCCGCTGGCCTGTCTCTCCGACAAGCCGCAGTCGTTGTTTAACTACTTCAAGCAACTCTTTGCGCAGGTGACCAATCCTCCTATCGATCCCATCCGCGAAGAAATGGTGATGTCGCTCATCAGTTACATCGGAAGTGAGCGCAACATCCTGGAGGAAGCGCCCGAGAACTGTCACATGCTGAAGCTGGCGCATCCGCTGCTCTCGAATCGCGAACTGGAGAAGCTGCGCCGTGTCTCGAATCGCGACTTGCTGGCAACCACGCTGCCTGCTCTGTTCCGTGCCAGCGACGGCGAGGCTGGACTCAAGCGGGCACTCGACGAACTGTGCCAGCGAGCCTCACGGGCGGTGAAGGCCGGATACTCTCTGCTCATTCTTTCCGATCGCGGGGTGGACAAAGACTACGCTCCTATCCCGTGCCTGCTCGCGCTGGCCGCGGTACACAACCTGCTGGTGCGGGAAGAAACGCGAACGCAGGTTGCCCTGATCACCGAATCCGGCGAGCCCCGCGAAGTAATGCACTTTGCCTTGCTCAGCGGCTACGGGGCCAGCGCAATTAATCCGTACCTGGCGCTCGAGAGCGTTGAAAACCTGGTCTGGCGCGGCGAGTTGGGAGATGGCATCACGCCGGAACTTGCGGTGAAGCACTTCATGAAGGCGATCAAGAAGGGGCTGCTGAAGACCTTCTCGAAGATGGGCATCTCCACTCTGCAAAGTTATCAGGGAGCGCAGGTTTTCGAAGCCATCGGATTGAACAAAGAGTTGATCGACGCGTATTTTGCCGGCACCACCTCGCGCCTTGAGGGAATTGGACTGTCTGTTCTCGCCACCGAGGCCCAACTGAAACACGAATACGCCTTCCGTCCGCTGACCGAGTTCGAAACTGAGCTAGCCGTCGGCGGCAGTTATCACCAGCGCGTGAACGGCGAATATCACCTGCTCAATCCGCAGACCATCAGCAAGCTGCAACAAGCGGTGCGTCAGGGCAGTTTCAAAACATTTCAGGAATACACCGACCTTATCGACAACCAGAGCGCCAACCTGTGCACCCTGCGCGGCCTGATGAAGTTGAAGAAGAGCGATACGCCGGTTCCGATTGAGGAAGTCGAGCCCGCTAAAGAAATTGTGAAGCGCTTTACCACCGGCGCCATGTCGTTCGGATCCATCAGCAAGGAAGCCCACGAAACTCTTGCCATCGCCATGAACCGCATCGGCGGCAAGTCCAACACGGGCGAGGGTGGAGAGGATGAGGAGCGGTTCAAGCCCGACGCCAGCGGCGATTTGCGGCGAAGTGCGGTCAAGCAAGTGGCCTCGGCGCGGTTCGGCGTGACCGCGAACTATCTGGTGAACGCGGATGAGTTGCAGATCAAGATGGCGCAAGGCGCGAAGCCGGGCGAGGGCGGCCAACTCCCCGGCCACAAGGTCGACGACGTGATCGCCCGCTTGCGGCACTCCATCCCCGGTGTCGGGCTGATCTCGCCGCCACCGCATCACGACATCTATTCGATCGAAGACCTCGCGCAACTGATTTACGACCTGAAAAACGTGAACCCGCAAGCTCGCATCGCCGTGAAGCTGGTTGCGGAAGTCGGGGTCGGCACAGTTGCGGCGGGCGTGGCCAAAGCTCACGCCGATGTGGTTCTGATCAGCGGCGACACCGGCGGCACCGGCGCGTCCCCGTTGAGTTCCATCAAACACGCAGGCGTTCCGTGGGAATTGGGCTTGGCGGAAACGCAGCAGGTCCTGCTGTTGAACGATCTGCGCAGCCGCATCCGGGTGCAAACCGACGGCAAACTGCAGACCGGCCGCGATGTGGCCATTGCAGCCCTGTTGGGCGCCGAAGAATTTGGTTTCGCCACGACGCCCTTGATCGCGATGGGTTGCATTATGATGCGCAAGTGCCATCTCAACACTTGCTCGGTGGGCATCGCCACGCAAGACCCCGTGCTGCGCAAGCAGTTCAAAGGCCAGCCCGAGCACGTGATCAATTTCTTTTTCTTCATCGCGGAACAGCTTCGCCAGTACATGGCGGAACTGGGATTCCGCACGGTGGATGAGATGGTCGGGCGCGTCGACATGCTCGACGTTGAACCCGCCGTTGATCACTGGAAAGCCCGCGGTTTGGATTTCTCGGCGATCCTCTACAATCCGCCCGTTCCCTCGCGCGTGGCGCGCCGTTGCGTGCACAGCCAGGATCACGGCCTGGACCACGCACTTGACCATCAACTAGTCGAGCAATCCCTGGATGCTTTGCTGAGCCTGAGAAATGTTGAAATCAATTTGCCCGTGCGCAACGTGCATCGCTCGGTCGGCACAATATTGAGTGGAGAAATCGCGCGCCGCTACGGCTCGGCCGGGCTGCCTGACGACACAATTCGCATCCATCTCACGGGTTCTGCGGGCCAAAGCCTCGGTGCGTTCCTCGCCAAGGGAGTCACACTCACGCTCGAAGGCGACGCCAACGACTATGTGGGCAAGGGGCTCTCCGGCGGTCGGCTCATCGTGTATCCGCCGCGCGGTTCCAGCTTCGCTCCCGAAGAAAACATCCTGATTGGGAACGTGGTCCTGTACGGCGCGACCAGCGGAGAGGTGTTCTTCAACGGAGTCGCGGGCGAGCGCTTTGCCGTGCGCAATTCCGGGGCAACTGCGGTTGTCGAGGGCGTCGGCGATCACGGGTGCGAATACATGACGAACGGGTTGGTGCTGGTGCTCGGCTCCTGCGGCAGGAATTTCGCGGCTGGCATGAGCGGCGGCGTCGCCTACGTTTTTGATGAGCGCATGGATTTTACGGAGAAACGCTGCAACCTCGACTCCGTCGACCTCGAGCCGTTGCTCGACGGTCAAGATGTGCAGATTGTCCGCGATCTCGTAACGCGCCACCTGGATCTGACCGGCAGCCGCCGCGCCAAGTGGATTCTGGACAACTGGCAAGATCTGGTCTCGCGCTTCATCAAAGTCTTCCCGCACGAATTCAAGCGCGTGCTGGGGGTGGCCCGGAGCGAGCAGGCCTACATCCCAAGCCAGCCCGTCTCTGTTCTGGTGGACGTCGAGCAGGTGCAACATGGGTAAGACCACCGGCTTCATGGATTACTCGCGGGAACTGGCTCCCCGCCGGCCTGTCGCCGAGAGGGTCAACGACTGGTTCGAGATCTACCAGGATTTCCCGGAAGAAAAGCTTCGCAAGCAGGGTGCACGCTGCATGGATTGCGGCGTGCCCTTCTGCCAAACCGGATGCCCCGTCAACAATCTCATCCCCGACTGGAACGATCTCGTCTATCGCGGGCGCTGGCAAGACGCAGTGCGCCAGTTGCACGCCACCAACAATTTCCCCGAGTTTACCGGCCGAATCTGTCCCGCTCCGTGCGAAGCCTCGTGCGTTCTGGGCATCAACCAGCCTCCGGTCACGATCAAGCAAAATGAAAAGAACATCGTGGAGCGCGGCTTCTTGGAAGGCTGGATCCACCCGGAGCCCGCGAAAGTTCGCACTGGAAAGAAAGTGGCCGTCGTCGGTTCGGGTCCGGCGGGACTGGCTTCGGCGCAACAGTTGTGTCGCGCGGGCCATTCGGTCGTCGTCTACGAAAAAGCAGACCGTATCGGAGGATTGCTCCGCTACGGCATCCCCGAGTTCAAGCTGGAAAAGCATATCATCGATCGCCGCCTCGAGCAGATGTCCGCCGAGGGCGTGAAGTTCGTTACCAATGCTGAGGTCGGCAAGAACGTACAGGTCGAAGATCTGCGTCGTGACTTCGATGCCATTGTGCTGGCGGGCGGCTCCGAGCATCCGCGTGACTTGGAAGTCCCCGGACGTGAGCTGAAGGGAATTCACTACGCGATGGAGTTCCTCCCGCAGCAGAACAAGCGTTGCCTGGGCGACACGCTCGATCCCGCTGCCGAAATTCTGGCGACCGGCAAGCGCGTGGTCATCATCGGAGGCGGCGACACCGGCGCCGACTGCCTGGGCACGTGCCACCGCCAGAAGCCGCTTTCGGTTCACCAATTTGAAATCATGCCCAAGCCGCCCGACGAGCGTTCGCCGCAGACGCCGTGGCCGCTGTGGCCGATGCAACTGCGTACCGAGGCGGCCCACGAAGAAGGCGGCATCCGCGACTGGAGTATTGCTACCGCAAAGTTTACTGGCGACCAGAACGGTAACGTCCAGCAACTTCATGCCGTGCGCGTTGGCCCTGCTCCCAAGTTCGAGCCCATCGTGGGCACCGAGTTCACCATGGAAGCCGACTTGGTCCTGATTGCCATGGGTTTCCTCGGCCCCGTGCGCACTGGCATGATCGAGCAGTTGGGAGTTCAACTCGACAATCGCGGCAACGTGGCGACGGACCCGAGCTACATGTCGTCGGTCCCGGGCGTGTTCGCTGCCGGCGACATGCGCCGCGGCCAATCGCTCGTGGTATGGGCGATCTCCGAGGGCCGCAAAGCCGCGGCTTGTGTCGACGCCTACCTGAAGGCGCTTGCGCTCCGCCCGGTTGTTCCTCTGGCTTCCACCGCGCAACAAATCGCCTCGTGAGCCCGAACCATCGTGGACCGACAGAAATGGGGCGCCTTCGTGCACCTTTGTGTCCTTCGTGGTTTATGAATTTGCAGGACCTCATGCCGACTCCAATCCAAGACGACACGGAAGATGCAGTAAGATGACTGCGCACCCGTCATGATCCAACTTTCCGACATCCAGGCCGCTCTCGACAGAATTCGTGCGGACATCCGCGTCTCTCCCTGCACTCACTCGGAAACATTTTCCCGCCTGACCAACAATTCCATCTTTCTCAAGCTCGATAACCAGCAACGCACCGGCGCGTTCAAAGAGCGCGGTGCCCTGAACAAACTGCTCACGCTCAACCAGGACGAACGTGCCCGCGGCGTGATCGCCGCATCCGCCGGCAATCATGCGCAAGGCGTCGCCTACCACGCGGGACGCCACCAGATCGAGGCGCGCATCGTCATGCCGCTCCCGACCCCACTCACCAAAGTTTCGGCGACTCGCGCCTACGGTGCCGAGGTTCTGCTGCACGGCACCAACTATGACGAGGCCTACGAAAAGGCCGTCGAACTCAGCGAGCAAGACCGCCTGACTCTCATTCATGCCTTCGACGACGACGCAGTCATCGCAGGGCAGGGAACTCTCGGCCTTGAAATCCTGCAGCAACATCCTGACATCGAGGTTATCGTGGCGCCCATTGGAGGCGGAGGCCTGATCGGCGGGATCGCTTGCGCCGTCAAAGAAACCAATCCTGCGATACAGATCTTCGGAGTTCAACCCTCGCGGATTCCTTCCATGAAGGCCGCGGTGGCGGCAGGCAAGCCCGTCACCCTGACGTCCGCCAAGACGATCGCCGACGGAATCGCCGTGCGCCGCGCCGGAGAACGCACCCTTCCGCTCGTTCAAAAGTACGTAGACGACATTGTTACTGTGGAAGAAGAAGAAATCGCCAACGCGATTCTCTTGCTGCTGGAGCGCGAGAAGACGCTGGCCGAGGGAGCCGGAGCTGCCGCCATCGCCGCCGTTCTGAACCGCAAACTGCCTCTGCAGGGCAAACGAGTCGCGGTCCTCGTCTGCGGCGGCAATATCGATGTCACATTACTCTCGCGCATCATCGAGCGCGGTCTCGTGAAAGACGGACGCCTCGTCCGTTTGCGCGTTCACCTGCCCGACTATCCCGGCGCGCTGCACCGCCTTACCGGAATCCTGGCCGATCATCGCGCCAACATCGTCGAGACCGCCTATGACCGCGCCTACCACGGCGTCAATCTCGGTGATACCGCCATCGACATCACCATGGAGACCCGCGGCCCCGATCACATTGCGGAGCTTCTGGCAGCTTTGGTGTCTGCCGGTTATACACACGAAAGAATTCTGTGATTAGGATTGGCCGACCTGAGCCGATTCTGCAGTTAAGGTGCCGATGAGGTAAGAGTTGGCGTCCCGCCGCTACCGCCGCCACAGAGCAGGATGCAAAGCAAATGGCTTTCGCATGAAGAACTGCCGCTCCAGTCTGCCCGGTCTGGCCGAGCAACGACACCGGAACGATCACCAACATCACCCAGCACAGAAAACAACGTAAGATAGAGACGCGCATCCCGAAGACCGATTTCCACAAACTCCCCAATGAAAGCGTGTCTGGGTGTGCCCATGTCGTCTATTAGCGCTCTGGGTGACCGGCCGATGGTTGGTTCGCTAGGGATCGCCGTTTCCCATTTTTGTAATACTTGTTGTTGTCTGGGTAAAACTTTGTAAATCATCGAGTTCCACCGCATCCGGCAAGGTAAATTAGAGTGGGGCGTATGACAGCTAAGAAAGCAGCAATCGCGACGTTTGTCTTGTCGGTCATCAGCGTGTCCGGTACGGAGTTCCTGCCGGCGTGTTTCGCATCTGCCATGGGCCAGGCCCAGGACGCTGGCCAACCTGCCGTCGCCAGGCGTATCGGCGCCATCAAAGCGATCCATGGGAATGCCATCACACTGGCGCCGGATTCTGGTCCCGAAGTCGTGGTGACCGTACAGCCAAATGCGCGCCTCTTGCGCATTGCGCCCGGCGAAAAGGATCTCAAGAACGCGACGCCCGTCCAGTTGCAGGAGCTGCAGGTGGGTGACAGGGTCCGGGTACGCGGCCAGGCATCCGCCGACGGCACCTCGATCGCCGCCTTGGAGATCATCGTCATCGCGCATTCGGACCTCGAAGCGCGCCACGAGCAGGAGCGCCAGGACTGGCAGAAACGCGGCCTTGGCGGTCTGGTCAGCGCCGTCGACCCCGCCTCCGGCACGGTGACAATCTCGGTGACGAGTTTGGGAGGGAAGAAAGACATGGCCGTGCACACGGCGAAAAGCACGGTGTTTCGACGCTACGCTCCGGACTCGGTGAAGTTCGATGACGCCAAGCCCAGCAGTTTGCCGGAAATTCAGCCGGGCGATCAGCTCCGGGCGCGTGGAGACCGCAGCGCCGACGGTTCTGAGTTGACAGCGGAAGAAATCGTCACTGGCACCTTCCGCAATGTCGCGGGTTTGATTAATTCCGTGGATGCAAGCGCCGGAACCGTCAGTGTTCAAGATTTGTTGAGCAAGAAAGCGGTGCAGGTGAAGATCACGCCTGACTCCCAGCTTCATAAACTGCCCCCCGAGATGGCGCAGCGTATCGCCATGCGGTTGAAAGGCGCCATGCCTCCAGGAACGCCGGGGGCTGCCGACTCTTCGAACTCCGGATCTGCCCCAGTCGCTGGCAATGGCCAGCAATCCGGCGCTCCCGCTGGCGGGATGACTCCGGGTGCCGGCGCCACGGGCGGAGGTATGCGTCAAGGCGGAGCGCCCGACCTCCAGCAGATGTTAAGCCGCATGCCCGCGGTTGCTCTCGCCGATCTGCAGAAAGGCGATGCCGTGCTGATTGTCACGACCCAGGGCACGGCAACAGGTGGTGGCACCGCGATCACGCTGCTCACTGGAGTGGAGCCGATTCTTCAGGCCGCTCCCAACGGCAGCCAGGCCATGATGTTGGCGCCCTGGAGTTTAGAGGGCGCGCCCGGCGGCGACGCAGCTCCATAGCTGTGCCTGTCTCGAAAAGAACTGTTCCTGAAGATTCGTGTCGAGGTTTGCGTCTGAGGACTCGTATCTGAGATTCGTATTAGGCTATGCCTTCAGAGGTTGCGGAAGAAATGTATGCATCACCGTGGAAGAGCGGCCCTTCCAGGGCCGCGTAAGGCGCGTGGAATCAGCGCGGGCTTCAGCCCCTGGGGTCGCTCTTCCTCAGCAGAATGCGTTTCTGCGCAGCCTCTTCAGGCATACCGCAAGTGCCGGATTGCCAATCGCGCCTTCAGGCGCTGCGATTCGAGCGCGGAGCTTTTTAAACTCGTGAGAAATGGGAAGAAAATGAAGGTTGAGAAATTCGTGCGTTTCTCTTACATAGTGCTCCTAGTGTTCTTATTCTGGCTGTCGGTCAGTGCGTTGTTGGCGCAAACAGGCTCGGGAGTTCTCCGCGGACAAGTCACCGATCCCTCCGGCGCTGCCATTGCCGGCGCCAGCGTGATCATGACTCCCGCCACCGGATCTCCGATCGTGATCCAGAGCAACGCCCAGGGGATGTATGAATTCAAGGCCTTACCGGCAGGGAAGTATACCCTCACAGTCGCTGCTCAGGGCTTCGCTCTCTACGAGAACGACAACGTCGTGATCGCGGATCAGCCCCTGCGGCTGAACGTGGCCATGACGATCGAGGTGGAGACCCAGAAAGTTCAGGTTTCCGATACCGAGCCCACCGTCGATGTGAATCCTTCCAGCAATGCCGGCGCCATCGTCATCTCCGGTAAAGAACTCGAAGCTCTGCCCGACGATCCCGATGAGCTGCAATCCGATCTGGAAGCGCTGGCCGGACCTTCCGCAGGTCCCAGCGGCGGACAGATGTACATCGACGGATTCACCGCGGGTCAACTCCCGCCCAAGTCATCGATCCGCGAAATCCGCATCAACCAGAACCCGTTCTCTTCCGAATACGACAAGCTGGGCTACGGCCGCATCGAAATTTTCACCAAGCCCGGAACCGACAAATACCACGGGCAAGTCTTTGTGAATGGCAATGACTCTGCCTTCAATTCGTCGAATCCCTTTGCCGGAGCGGAGGCTCCCTACTATTCCACTCAGTACAGTGGAAATATAGGCGGCCCGCTCGGTAAGGCTGCCTCTTTTTTCTTCAACCTCGAGCGTCGCAACATCAACGAACTCACTGCGGTCAACGCGGTCGTCCTCGATCCCACGCTGGCCGAAACTTCGTTGGTGGAGTCGATTCCCAACCCCCGCCAGCGGACCAACCTCAGCCCGCGCCTGGATTGGGCGCTGACCAAGAACAACACCCTCACCGCGCGCTATCAATACTTTCGCAACACGGAAACCAACGACGGCGTCGGCGTGCTCAGTCTTCCCTCCCAGGCCTACTACTCCAAATCGACTGAGCAAACCCTGCAACTTGGCGATACGCAGGTGATTGGGTCGAAGATCGTCAACGAGACGCGTTTCCAGTACGTTCGTGACAACGATATCCAGAATCCGGTCGACACCAACCCGGCCGTCAATGTGATCGGAAATTTCAGCGGCGGCGGCAGCGGTCAGGGCACAATCAATGACCGCCAGAACCGCTATGAGCTGCAGAACTACACCTCGCTCATTCACGGCAATCATATTTTCAAATTCGGCGGCCGGATGAGGGCCACGCAAGATAGGAGCCTTGCCACTTCGGGATTCAATGGCACGTTCACGTTCTCTTCGTTGAACTCCCCAACCGACGTACTGTCGAATTGCTCCGGCGTCGGCGGAAACCCCGCGTGCCCCTTCTCTTTGCTCTCTGCCGAGCAGGAACTGAGCAGCGGCGGCACTCCTTACGCAACCCAACTGAGCTACACCACCGGCCTCCCTAGTGCTGCAGTCACTTACTACGATGCCGGACTGTACCTGCAGGACGACTGGCGGATACGGCCGAACTTTACGCTCAGTTCCGGCCTCCGCTTTGAGACTCAGAACGCCATTCACGATCACGGAGACTGGGCTCCGCGCCTGGGCTTTGCCTGGGGCGTGGGTGGCAAGAGCGCTTCTCCGAAGGTAGTCATTCGCGGCGGCTACGGCATTTTTTATGATCGCTTCCAGTCCGGACAACTCTTGCAGGCGGAACGCCTCAACGGCGTTACCCAACAGCAGTTCATTGTCAACAACCCGACCTGCTTCCCCGGTGTCGACCTGGCTCTCGCCAGCTTCTCGAACTGCGGCGCGGTCAGCTCCGCCGCGTCCAACGTCTTCCAGATCAGCCCCACCCTGCACGCACCCTATACCCTGCAAGGGGCGGTGAGTGTGGAACGGCAGCTCACCAAGTCCGCGACTCTATCCGCAACCTATCTCAATTCGCGTGGCTTCGACCAGTTCGTCACCATCAACGCGAATGCGCCCTATCCGGGAACCCCATGCTTTCTGAGTGGGTGTCCGCTGATCAGCGGAGGCAATACCTACCGCTACGTGTCCGAAGGCAATTTCAAGCAAAACCAGCTCATCGTAAACACCAATGTGCGCGTCGGTTCCAAGGTCCAGCTGTTCGGCTTCTACACGCTGGGCTACGCCAACGGCGACACTTCGGGTGTTTCCAGTTTCCCGTCGAATTCCTACGACATCAGCCAGGACTACGGCCGCGCCTCGTTCGATGTCAGGCACAGATTCTTTCTCGGCGGCAGCATTGCTTTCCCCTATCTGTTTCGGCTCAGTCCCTTCATGGTGATCAGTTCCGGTGCTCCCTTTAATATCACGTCGCCCATCGACGAGAACGGAGACCAGATCTACAACGATCGCCCTGGATTTGTGTCATCTGCCACTTGTCCCGGAGGTGTGAACCCCACGCAAGGGACCATTTACTGTACCCCGCTGGGAACCTTCGATGCCTCGGGCGCCGGAAAACTTCTGCCCATCAACTCTGAAACTGGCCCGGCGCACTTCGTCCTGAACCTGCGACTCACCAAGACCTTCGGATTCGGACCCAAGGCAAAATCTCCCTCGGGCAATCAGGGCCAGGGTGGACCTGGCGGTGGCGGTGGCCGGCGCGGTGGTTCGCCCTTTGGTGGCGGCCCCACGATGGTCTCGGCCAATTCGGACCGCCGTTACAATTTCATCCTGGGCGTGGGTGTGCGCAACGTCTTCAACAACGTGAACCTGGCGAATCCCAACGCGGTTTTGGGCTCCAGGTTGTTTGACGTTTCCAATGCTCTGCAAGGAGGTCCGTTCTCGCAGGGTAGCTCGGCCAACCGCCGCATTGAGTTGCAAGCGACGTTCGCCTTCTGATCGGGAGCATTCCTCTCGTCATAGCGCGAATCTGAGGACTCGGGTTATCCTGAAAGGCGCAGACTGCGTGCCGCGCAATCCGACCGTGTAAGGGCCCGAGATCCATTGGCGTTTCTTCCTACGACCAGGCGAAGGTTCATCCGTCTCGCAGCGACCGCTGGCGTGGCCGCGCTCGCCGCCGACACCACGCTGCTCGAGCCCAACCGTCCCCGAATCGTCCGCAAGGAGATTGCGCTCCGGCGCTGGCCCGCCCGGCTGGAAGGCTTCACGGTCGCACTCCTCAGCGACTTCCATTACGATCCTTATTTTTCCGTCCATCCTCTTCGCTCGGCCATCGGCATGGTGAACGGCCTGCGTGCCGACTTGATCGTACTCACCGGGGATTTCGTTTCGGTGCCATGGTTTGGCGATCCGGCAGCGGGCGCCTCTGCCGCCGAACCTTGCGCCCAACTGCTGCGGCAAATGCAGGCGCCTCACGGCCTCTGGGCGGTGATGGGAAACCATGACGCCTTCACCGACCCGGATCGCGTGACCAGTTCACTTCGCGCCGCGGGAATTCGGGTTCTGTCCAATCAATCGGCTCCCATCGAACGCGATGGAGCACGGTTCTGGCTCGGCGGCGTGGACGACGTGCTGGGGCTGACCGCCGATCTCAACGCGACTCTGCATAATGTTCCCGCGGACGAAGCCTCGATCTTGTTGGCCCACGAGCCCGACTATGCCGACCATGTCGCGCGCTATCCGGTGGATCTCCAACTCTCGGGGCACTCCCATGGAGGCCAGGTGCGTGTGCCTTTCCTCCGCCCTCTTTATTTGCCTGACTTGGCCAGGAAATACATTTGGGGTTTGTACAAGATCGGCGGGCTTACGCTCTACACCAACCCAGGGTTGGGCACGGTCGGAGTTCCGGTCCGGATGAACTGCCCTCCTGAAATCACTTTACTGACTCTTCGTCGTTCTGCAACTTCCTAGCTCAGGCCCGCATACAAACCGCTCCTTCGCTTTTTCTGCAACAAAGTTCTACTGCTGTGCAAGAGTTTGCCCGTCTGCGGTTTTTCTTGGACTGATCGAAAATTTGCGCTTTGAGATTCCGGCGACTTGATGTAACTTCGGTGGCTGTCTTTGCACTCCGGCCGCGCAGCACAGCTGGATTTCCGTGCAACTTCACTTTCACAAACGCACACAGGAGAAACCATGAGTAAGTCGATTCGGGGTGAGACTCAGCTCGGCCGACTGGGACGGTGACGTCGCACAAGTCCCGATCTTTCTATGCAATCTCTTTCACCTAGGGATATCTGATTCGGCAAGTGTTGCTTGTAACCTCTTCTAGAACAAAGAGATGCCGGTGGTAGGGAATGGTCCTGCGTTTGCCACTCTGAGGTTAAGAGCGAACCCAGCTCATAGGGAGCTACAAGACTCATGCATCGTCGCATCTGGCCCGCGATTCTGTTGTCGATGATTTCTGTGGTGACTCTGGCGGTGAGCACGCCTGCGCCGCGTCCGCGATCGGCAACCCTTGAGCAGCGCGCGGTATCGAAAACGTTGGCTCGCGCTTCCCAGTTCGTCGATGTCCTCCACATCAGCTCGCGGCCGGCTTGCGAAGACGTTCAGCCGCCCGAGGCCCTGACCACGCCGGATCCGCTTTTCACCACGGCGGCACACGGCCAGAGAGTGAAAGTCAGTTTCATCATCGGAACCGATGGGCGCGTTCACAGCCCTCTCATTCTGGAGAGCGCGGGGCTGGCTGGCGACCGTCACGTGCTGCAGACGGTGCGCACGTGGAGATATCGTCCGGCAACCTGCAACGGAGTTCCGACCGAGATCGAAGGCAAGATCGAGTTTTCCAGCCGATAGCACGAGTCCGAGCCGCTGGGCTAGAATGACCCCAGCAGCGGGGTGATTCGATTCGTGGACAAAGATAAGAAAAATCCCAGACCTTCCGCTTCGCCTTCGGATACGCCTGTCCGCGGCTCCGAGATGGACGAACTCTACCGCAGGCTGCAACCGGAAATGCGCCGTCCCAAGCCCAGTCCAGACGCGATTGCCGCGGCGCTGGAAGCTGCGCAGCGTTTAGCTGCCGAAGGCGACGCGGAACAGGCTGCGGATGACACCGCGCCGGAACTCACTGCCGATTCCACCACGATCGTGTGCCGCGTTTGTGGCTACCGCAATCGCGAAGGGAACAAGTTCTGCGGCATGTGCGGCGTCACCGTCACCGAACTGGAAGAAGCACAATCTGATTTTCCCGCGGAGGAAGAGCGTCCGGCGTCGAGCGCGCTTGCGCTTCCCCCGAATCCATTTCTCGATCACGAACCCGAAGCAAGGCCCGCGACCACGCGGCCCTCGGGGCTGGAAACGCATCACTACCATCACCACTATCATCACCACTATTTTCCTGGCGGGGAAGCGATGGCAGCGCGATCCGGGGCTGATCCAGTCCGGGCTGATGTGCGGGAAGATAAAATGCGGCCTTCGGCGGCGCTGCGCGGCGACATGAGCCGCGCCGAGGCTGCGGTGCGACGCATCGCGCACGAGTGGGTGCTGGCCTGCAACACGAAACACCTCGATGATCTGCTCGATCTCTACGCTGCCGATGCGCTGGTGCTGCGGTCCAACTGTCCTCCGGTCCGCAGCGCCGCTTCGGTCCGCGAGTTTTTCTTTGGAGCGCTCGACGCGGGACTGGGAGAAGTGGAACTGGAACCGCTGCGCGTGGAAGTCGTCGGCGATCTGGCTTACGAAGCGGGACGGTGCAAGGCTTTGATTCCCAGCGCCACCGGCAAGCGCCGCGAAGAACGCGGCAAGTACCTGTGGGTCTGCGCGCGGCAGAGTAACGGCGAATGGAAGCTGGCGGCCGATTGCTGGTCCAGCGACTTGACGCTCTCCATGCTGGAATCCGACGTTCCGCAGAGTGCAGGGGTAAAGACGACCCAACCGCGCAAGAATCCGTGAGGGAATCTCGCGGGAGCGAAAAAAAGAACCCTTCTGAGGCTCGCGTGGGCCACAACGACCTCAGGGGCTAAAGCCCTTACCAAAAGGAAGGGTTTTATCGCAGCGCTGAAAGCGCTGCGCCACCCAAAACCGAACTGTTCAGCAAACTGTAAAGCCCAATGCTCATGCGGCCTGTGGCGGCACGACTAAAAGTCGTGCCCTTCCCAAGTCCAGCCTTCCCAGTCCAGTCTGTGAAACACGCTCTACGGGCTCACACCCAATTTAGCCAAGTCTCCCCGCAGCCGCTCCACCGATTGCATCTCGATGGTCTGCATTCCCAGCTTGGCGGCGCATTCCAGATTGAGCGGGCGATCGTCGATAAAGCAGCACTGTTCCGCGGGGATCTGCGTAGTCTCGAGCGCCAGACGATAAATGTCGCGCTCTGGCTTGCGGAATCCTACGAAGCAGGAACTGACAAACAGGCGGAAGGTCTTCCGCAATCCATATTTTTCAATCCGGTAGTAATTGAGTTCGCGCGATTCGTTATTGATCGTGCCCATGAAGTATTTGCCAGAGTCGCTGAGTGCCTGCGCGAATGCCAGCACGTCGGGGAACGGCTGGGAGAGCGAAAACATGTAATCGCGAAACGCGTCTCGCGGGAAAGGACGCGTGCGGTAAAAGACCGTGCGGTCGATGTACTCGTCGAGTGTGATCTTGCCGCGCTCGAACGACGAGACCACCATCTCGTGGCGGTCGTGGAACTCTTCCTCGTCGAGGTGAAAGTGCTCGAGCGCTGCAATGCGTTCGGTGCGGTCCCAGGCGTTGGTAAGCAGCACGCCGCCAACGTCCCAAAAAATGGCGCGAATGGCAGACAAAGGTCGTTCCTCCCCAGCAGAAAAGTTCTGGGAAAGAGTGTAGACGAGTTGCGTCAGGAAGGGCGATTGCGGGTTCGTTTTGGGAAGGGCGGCGATTTTTGGGGGCACCCCCTCCCCCCTGGTCTAATAGAATCATCAACTTGGAGGGAAATCGCGAAAAGATCTCAGCGGCACAATCAGTTACGGGCAAAATCTTGTGCTTAAAGGACTTACGCGAGGGGCGATGCGATAAGTTCTTTAGAATCAGCCAGCCACTTTAACTTATGGGCGGCAAAATCTTGATTGCAAATAACTTGTGCGTGCTGCTGTTCTCCCGACCCTGAGCCCGGACGTTAGAAGGATCGGATTATCTGAGGGGCAAAGTCAAGACCACGAAAGTATCCTGCGGCTGCGGATGGAGTTCAGAGAGTGCGCGAATCCCGTGTCGTCCCTCTGGGACTCGGTTCCCCTTTCTCTGCCTAGCGCTGGCAAAAATCGCAGAACTCGACGAGTTTGACGTTGCGCAGGCAAACTTCGACCCGCCGGCCCCCAAAAATGTGGAAGAGATTCACGCCACTCTCACGGAGAGCACACGTCGAGCAACCGCAGATAGACCGACAGCTGCCCCCGATCGCGCGCGTCGTTTTCGAGAACCAGAAGAAGCTTGAACCGCAAAGGTCGCTGAGGGGGCGCGAAGGGCGCAGAGGAACCAGTTTAGAAGGTGTCTCATAAAT
>JADGNP010000358.1 GCA_017883425.1 Candidatus Sulfotelmatobacter sp.
GCCACGATGGAAAAAGTGTGGCTCAGCGGAGAAGGCGGCGACCAGGCGATGGCGCTGGTCGGTGACGCTGGGTCCGCGCTCGGCGCTGGGGACGTAGGAATTTTGGACGGTGGCGGGTTGTCCGGCGACGAGGGCGTCCTGGCCGTCGTCAATCGCGCGGGCGTAGGTGTAGGAGAAGCGCAGATAGCTGCCGCGGGCGACGCGGCGATTGATGGAGAGTGTGGCGCCGTTGTAATAGCTCGAGGCGGCGCTTTGGAATTCATTGATGGCGCCGAGTTGCGCGATGGGACGGCCGAGCGGGTTGATGCAGGGCGGCCAGGGGCAGTCGAGAGTGCGGCTGAATTGCCAGGTGGCGAAGGAATCGACCGTGTAGTAGCCGCCCGTGAAGACGGAGCCGGTGGAATCGAAGATGGGATAGGTCAGGGCGGTGGGCTGTGCGAGGTTTACATCGAGCGCGCGGATCAGGTGTTCGCCGCGAACAGTGAGCACCGACAGAGCCACGGTAGTGTGGTCGGCAACTTCCTTTTCCAGCGTGAGGTTGGCTTGCTGCACCCGGGGAGTGACGAAGTTGGGGGCGAAGGCGGAGACTTCGTGGGTGACGCCTTGCGTGAATCCAGCGGGCAGCGCGCAGGTGGCCGAATAGAGCGGGCAGCTGACCAAGGGATTGGGATACGCGGGGAAGACCTGGTGGTCGTAGTAGTTGGTGTTGCGGAGGAAGAGGCTGGCGTCGGTGATGCCGTTTTCGGTCTGGATGATCGAGTTGTAGATCTGGGGAATGCGGACGTAGAAGATGCCGTATCCGGCGCGGACGACGAGGGGACGGGTGTTGCCGAAGGAGTAGGCGAGTCCGGCGCGCGGGGCGAAGTTGTAGGGTTGGAAGGGAACTTTGCCGGAGGGCGGGAACAGCGGGTTGGAGAGGAGTCCGGCGGTGGTAAAGGTTTGGAGGTCCCAGCGGACGCCGAGATTCACGGCCAGGCGGTTGGTGACGCGGATGGTGTCCTGGGCGAAGGCGGCGTATTCGTTGGTGTCGGGATGCGAGGTGGCGCTGCCGAAGTTTTGCAGATAGTAGTGCGGGATTTCGTGGGCGTAGGCGCGCAGGGGGCTGAGTTCGAGGCCGCCTTGCACGGGTTCGAAGGTGAAGGGATCGACCTTGATGGGGTAGAAAAGATATTCGCCGCTCTGCTGGTGGGGAAAGAAATCGTAGATGGAGGTGAGGAGGGCGTCGCCGCCGAACTTCCAGGAATGGCGGGAGCCTTCGTGACTTACCGTTTCCGCGAGGTGCAGGCGATGCTCGCGGGTCTGACGCGGGAGAAGGTTGGAACGTCCCATACCGTCGAGGATGGTGGGTATCTTTACCAGAACGTCGCTGGTGTTGCTGTAGGACTGCTGGCGGTCACGGGAGAACTGGGCGCGGAAGTGGCTGATCCAGCGCGGTGAAAAACCGGAGGTCAGCGAGAGCGAGGCGGTTTCGGTGGAGACGACTTCCTGACCGTTGTTGCTGATGGAATCGTAGGTCACGGGGCTGGCGGGATCGAGAAAGACGTTGTTCGCTCCCCAGTAGCGCGTGGTATTCAGACGCAACGAGAGTTGATGGCGGGGGGTGAGATTGATGTCGAGCTTGGCATAGGAAGTGTTGCCGATTTGCGCGGCAGGATATTCTCCGGCGAGTGAGGTGAGCTGCGCGGCGGCGGCGAAGACCAGGTCGTGATCGGTGGCTTCGTAGTCTCCGGGGGTGTAGGGTCCAGTGCCGGCCTGGGGCACGACTTGCGAACTGCCATTGAGGAATTCGACGACGTTGGGAACGTGGAAGATGTGCTGATCGAATCCGGCGAAGAAGAAGATCTTGTTGCGCTTGAGCGGGCCGCCGATGGTGCCTCCGACTTGCTGCTGGCGATTGTGCGGCTTGAACGCCAGGAAGGGATTGGAAGCGCCGAAGGAACTGTCGCGGAGATAGTAGAACGCGGTGCCGTGCACGTGATTGGATCCGGACTTAGTGACGACGTTGACGACGGCGCCGCCGGAGCGTCCTTGTTCGGCGCCGTAGGAATTGGTGGAAACGCGGAACTCCTGTACGACTTCGGTGGAGAATTGGTAGGGAGCGCGGTAGCGTCCGCGAGCCTGGGCGAAGAAGGCGTTGTTGAAGTCGGCGCCATCGACGAGGGTGGTGTTCTGGAAGCCGCGAATGCCGCCGAAAGAGAGATCACCATTGGTGGCCGAGGTGAGGCTGCGAGGATCCTGGGTGACGCCGGGTGAGAACAGGGCGAGGTCGGAGAAGCGGCGGCCGTTCAGGGGAAAATCGTTCACGGCTCGCTCGTCGAGGAGCGCGGAGACGGCGCTGGGCTGAGTTTCGACCAAGGCGGGCGCGCCGGAGACGCTGACCTTCTCGTAGGCGGCAGCGATGGTGAGGTGGAATTCGAGGACGGCCGCGCCTCCGACATCGACGTGCAGTTGAGGCGTGACTTGAGGAGACATGCCCTGGGCTACGACGCGAGCGGAGTAATCGCCGGGCGGCAGCAACTCGAAGGCGAAACCGCCTTCCGCATCGCTGGTCGCGGTGTGGCGCGCGCCGGTCGCGGTGTTCACCACGACAATTGAAGCCTGAGCAATGCGGCCGCCGGTGGAATCGAGCACGGTGCCACGGATGGCGCCGGTCGCGTCCTGAGCCGCGAGGAGTGCGGGGATCATGATGAGAAAGAGGATGAGAGCCGGGAGAGAAAAAATGCGCGTCGCAGACATAAGGTCGCCTCGTGCCGGGATGAAACTCGGAGGGACGACCCCGATGCGCGTTAACCGGACGCGAGGCGGGAAAATCCGCGGAGAAGTGCCGGAGGGCGCATCCTAAAGTAATGCGCGGCCGGAAGGCTTCTCCGCGGGATATGGAGAAACCAAGTGTTGTATAGCATGGGTGGGGAGACGAGTTCTGTGATCTGGGGGTGATTTTCTGGGACGATTCCCGGAGTGGGAATGAACTTCTCGTACGCTCGCGAGAACACCAAAATGCGACCGTCCAATCTGCCTCAGCCAAGACCGCGAGTGTCGTACGTGCTACTGCTGGGGGACTTTCTGTTCTACGCGGCGCTGTTTGTCTTTACCGTGATCTGGAGGCGGGACGGGCGTTGCCTTGTGGGTGGAATAATCGCGGTTCCTTCGTTTGTCCTGTGGTTTGTGGCCAAGTTACAACTGGGAAGTTCATTTACTCCGAAGGCCGAGGCGCGGGCACTCGTGACGCGCGGACTGTATTCCAGAATTCGGCATCCCATCTATTTCTTTTCGACGCTGGCCTTACTCGGCACTGCCATCTGTTTGCACTCGCCGTATTTCTATGCATACGTCGTTCTGGCGGTCGGAGGACAGCTTTGGCGGGTTCGCCGGGAGGATAGAGTTCTGCAAGAGAAGTTCGGTCAGGAGTATCTGGAGTACCGGCGGCGAACGTGGTTCTAGAGACGGAAAGAATGATCAGAAATGTGAAGACTCCAAGCGCAAAGTTCTGCGAAATCGTTCCGAGCCACGCATACAGGTATTAGGCCTCAACCACTCGACCGAAGTTCCACTTCCGTCGTTCTACCTTCTCAGCGCAAACGCCACATACACCCCGCCCGACTTCGACTTCGGATCCTTCCCTCCACCCGCCGCGATCAGCACGAACTGCCGACCGTGCACCTCGTACGTGGCCGGAGTCGCATTCCCGGCGAAGGGCAGGGTCGTCTCCCAAAGCAGCGCTCCAGTTGTCTTATCGAACGCCCGAAACTTTTTGTCAAAGTTCGTCGCCCCGATGAACACCAGCCCACCCGCGGTCACCACCGGCCCTCCATAATTCTCCGTGCCCGTGTTTTTCTGACCCTGCGCCGCCAGTTCCGGATACTCGCCCAGGGGAATCTTCCACACATATTCGCCGGTGTTGAGATTGATCGCGCTCAACGTTCCCCAGGGCGGCGCCACCGCGGGATATCCCTCCGCATCCAGAAACTTGTGGTACCCCGTGAAGTGATATTTCATAGCCGGCGGCGGCGGCTCAGAACTCACCAATTCCTTGCTCTCGTCTGCCCTTGCACCCCCGCGCATCACATACGACAGCAACCCCGAGATCTGGTCGTCGGCCAGATTCGAAAAACCGGGCATCCGGCCCTTACCGTTCCTGATCGTCGCCGCGACATCCGCGGCCGACGTCCGGTCGCCCACACCCACCAGCGAAGGAATCGCCGGTGGCGATCCCGCCATCTTCTCGCCATGGCAAACCGCGCACTGGCTCATGTACAGCGCCTTGGGACTGTTCGCTTCATTTTCGGCCAGCGTGTTCTCGGCCAGCGCGCCCGTCCACGCCACATCATTCGCGTTAACGTAGAGAATTCCCGTCCCCGGATCAGCCGCCGCCCCTCCCCACTCCGCCCCGCCGTCGAAGCCAGGAAACACAACCGTATCTTTCCCCACGCTGAACGGAACAAACTGCCCTTCATTGCGAAAGCTCCGGAACTTCTCCAGCGCCCACTGATGCACCTCGGGCGTGCGCTCGCTCAGAAGATTCTCGGTCAGCAACTGCCGCGCAAACGGCGCCGGCTTCGCAGGCAGGCATTGTTGTGGCGCGGCCACTTCTCCCGGCACATCGCTGGGCGGATAGTCTCGGCATTCGATCGGAAACAGAGGCTTCCCGTTCGTCCGGTCAAACAGAAAGACGAAGCCCTGCTTCGTGGTCTGCGCGACCGCGTCTACCTTCTTGCCCTCGCGTTCCACCGTTAGAAGCACCGGCGGGGCTGGAAAATCCCGGTCCCAAAGATCGTGTTTCACGCCTTGAAAATGCCAGATGCGCTCACCGGTCTCGGCCTTCAACGCGATCAGGCAATCGGCAAACAGATCATCGCCCACCCGGTCCGCTCCGTAGAAATCAAATGCCGCCGAACCGGTCGGAACATAGACAATTCCCCGCCGCGCATCCACCGTCATCCCCGCCCAGTTATTCGCGGCACCGCTCGTCTTCCACGCGTCCTTCGGCCAGGTCTCATAACCTGACTCGCCGGGATGCGGAATGGTATGAAACGACCACCGCAACTTCCCGCTGCGCACGTCATAGGCGCGCACATCGCCCGGAGAGGCCGGCAACGTCTCGGCCTCGCGTCCGCCAACGATCATCAGATCCTTGTAAATCACCGCCGGGCTGGTCCCATAAATCGACTGTGCCGGCGGATCGCGTCCCAAATCCTCGCGCAGATCGATGCGCCCATTCTTCCCGAAACTCGAAATTGGCTTGCCGGTCGCGGCATCGAGCGCATACACGAAGTTCATCACCGCCACCAGAATTCGCCGGTCTCTATTCTTGTCCTTGCCCTTCCCGTCGGACCAATAAGCCAGCCCCCGATCCGGTTGCGTACCATGAATTCCGGAGTCAAACTTCCATAACAACTTCCCCGTTGCCGCACTCAGGGCAAACACTTTCTGCGACGGCGTCAGCCCGTACAGCACTCCGTCCACAACAATCGGGCTGGTCTGGAGCCCGCCGGACTCTTCGGTGTCGAAGGTCCACGCGACCCTGAGGCGGCGCACGTTGTTGCGATTAATCTCCTTCAGGCTGGAAAAATGATCATTCTGCGGAGTCCCACCATAGACCGGCCAATCGCGCCGCTCTTTTTTATCAGGCGCTTTTCGCGCGGACTGCGTGGTTCCACCGGCCTCCGCTGTCCCGTTGAATTGTGCCATCGCGGCCATCGACATCGAGAGAAAGAACGCCGCAGAAATTGTCGCGAATCTCATTTGCCTCCCGAATTCTTCCTTCGTGTCCTTCGTGTTCTGCTTCAATTCTGTTGCGACACTTCAGCCGTTGATTCTAGAACAGGCACAAAGTCTCGCACGATTTTCAGGTGGTGGTGCAGTCTTGCGAAAGGCGAATCGTCAGGCATATCGCAGAGACCGCCCACAAAAAGC
>JADGNP010000359.1 GCA_017883425.1 Candidatus Sulfotelmatobacter sp.
CCGTGTGATGGCGACCGGGAGGGGACACCCGGCGAGCCGGCTGGGCCAAGAGCTTGCCGGTGAGCGGATCACTCACCCTCGCGTGTGTGTCGCGGTGCCTGTTTGGGCAGCGCGGGTTCGCCTTTCGGAACAGCGATGTTGCTACCTGAACGCCTAGCTAGAGTTGGTGTGCTGGTTTCATGAATGTTCTTGAGGCCGAGGAAAGCGACTCCTCAGGGGCTAAGCCCGCATTCTTAGTGGTCCTGAGCGGCACGGCTGAAGCCGCGCCCTTCCCAAAACCTTGTGAAACCAGCTCTACTACTTCTGTTACTTCTTTTGCGCCTGGCGCACGTAGGACACGACCATCTTGACCTGGTCCGGGGTCACGCCCTTGTTGGCGAACGCATGCATGGCTTTCTTGTCTTTGCCGCCGTTGGCGATCATGTCCGTCAGGTCGGCGTCGGACGCTTTCTTGGCATCGTCGGAAACCAGGCTGGGAATCTTGGCAGCTGGCTTCCCTGCGAGGTCGGCACCGTGGCACGCGGCGCACTTTGTCTTGTAGACGGTTGCGCCGTCATCGGCCGCCCAGGACAGGTTGGGCAGAACAAGGAACAATGCCAGCGCGATCATCACGATCAGGATTACAAGCTTCGACATCTTCATGATTGCTTTTCCTTTCAGGACTTTAGGTGTCTCGCCGCCTCGTCCACGCTGAAGCTGGGAAATCTCGCGTACGAGTTTCGAGACTCGATAAAAATGTACTAATCGTCATGCAGTGTCGACGGACAGTGGGGCGTTGGTCAGTGATTGTGGTCACTGTGAGTCGTGATCGCAGTCCGAGGCTAAGTCGGTGCGGCACATGCAGATCGCGTGAAAAGACTCGCGGTCCGCGCCATATGCCGCACTGCCGGGGCAATGAGGAACCTCTCATCTGTGGCCTCACACGCAAGTCTCTGAAAATACACTGATTGACGTGAGAACCCGGTCGGGTGCTTTGGCAAGCGGCTTGCGCTTCCCTAGTTGCAACTTGCGCCGGAGGTATTCGTCTTGGAACCTACGCTCATGGTGATCGGACTGAACCACCGCACCGCTCCGCTGGCCATGAGAGAACGTTTCTGGATCAGCGAAAACCGGCGTTACGAAGTGCTGCAGCAACTGAAGAGTGCGGAAGGCATTGAAGAAGTGGTCGTTCTTTCCACCTGCTGCCGCACCGAATTCCTGGTGTGGGCCAGCGAGCCCACGCTGGCAGCAAATTCGCTGCTCCACTTTCTGGGGGTCGAGCACGGCTTGAAGCTGACGGAGTGGGAGCATTTCTACCGCCTGCTGGATGAATCGGCACTGACCCAGATTTTCCGCGTGACGTCTGGACTCGACTCCCTGGTGTTGGGCGAGCCGCAGATCGTGTCACAGGTGAAAGCCGCGTGGGAGCAGGCGCGAACCGTGGGCGCCGCCGGACGCTTTTTGAACGCGGTGCTGGAGAAGGCCCTGAGCGTTTCCAAGCAAGTGCGCCACGAGACGGCGATCGCCAAGCTGGCGGTCTCGATTCCGACGGCAGCGCTCGACCTGGCCCGGCATATCTTCGGTTCGCTGGATGGCCGGAGGATATTGCTGCTGGGCACAGGGAAGATGAGCGAACTGTCGGCCCGCCACCTGGTTGAAAACGGGGCCGGATCGGTGGTCGTGATCGACCAGTCCCCGACGTGCGCGCGAGAGTTGGCAGAGAAGTTGGGAGGCACGGCGGCTACCCTGGCGGACCGCTGGAAGTGCATGCTGCAGGCGGACATCGTAGTCAGCTCGACCGGATGCCCGCACGTGGTCCTGACCCGCGAGGAAGCGGAGAGAATCGCCATTGAGCGCAACCGTGTGGCGCTGGTCATCCTGGATATTGGCATGCCGCGCGATGTGGAACCGGATGTGCGCAGGGTCGACGGAATCCTGCTCTATGACCTGGACGGTCTGGAGCGCGCGGCCAAGAGCAATGCCGCGGAACGAACGGCGGCGGCCGCTGAGGCGGAGGAGATTGTAGCTGCGGAAGCGCAAGCTTTCCGCGGCAAACTGCAGGCGGAGAGTGTGGTGCCGACCATTGTGGCGCTGCGCCAACGCCTCGACCAGATTTGCCGGCAAGAACTGGAGTCCTTCATCCAAGAGCGCGGGCCGTTTACGCGGGAGCAGGATCAGTCGCTTCACGCGATTACAGCGCAAGTTATACAGAAGATTGCCAGCTCCCTGGCTCGCGAACTCAAGGAACTTCCAGTGAAGGAGGAACAGGAGCAGATGACCGCTGCGGTCACGCGCCTGTTTCACCTGGAACCGCCGAAACGGGCGCTTGCCGGCACCAGATCGGAGAAAGACGAAAATGAGCGAAGCAAAAAGCCCGCAATCGCAGCCAACTACTAATCCCGCTGGCACCGGAGCATGGACCGGTACGCAGGCCTATGTGCTGGCGGCATTCTGCCTGCTGCTGGGCGTGGCCCTGGGATATCTGTTCCGTGGATCGGCGTCGGTCGGCCCGGCGAAGGCCGCAGCCTCGACGACCACGCAGCCGGGAAGCGGTTTTCACCAGCAGGAGCAGCCGGACCCGAACGCGCAAGCCGCCCTGGCGCAGGCCGCCGCTCCGTTGCTCGAGGCCGTGAATAAAGATTCCAACGACTTCGACTCGCTGGTGAAACTGGGCAACCTGTTTTACGACGGACAACAGTTCCCCAGCGCCATTCAGTACTACGAGCGCGCGCTGGCGATTCATCCCGACAATCCGGATGTCCGCACCGACATGGGGACGGCGTACTGGTACACCGGGAATGCTGAGAAAGCCCTGGCCGCAATGGAGACTTCCCTGAAATACCGGCCAGGACATCCGCAGACCTTGTTCAACCTGGGCTGGGTGCGCTGGCAAGGCAAACAAGATCCCAAGGGAGCGATTGAAGCCTGGCAGCAATTGCTCAAAGCGAATCCGGACTATCCGCAACGGCAGCAGGTCGAGCAATACATCGCCAAGGCGAAAGAGCACGCTTCGCGGGGCTAGACAATTTCGAGAATTGGCGCCCTTCATAACCGCTCATACCGGCGCCACGGGGCTTCCCCAAAGGAAGCCCCTGTTTTCTGGAAGTGTCAGTTTGTGAGTGTGAAAGTAACGTGGTAAGCACGCTGGACCCATTAGCCGGATGCATTTTCGGAGGGAACCGAGTCGGCCGACCCTTCGTCATCGCCTGCGGGGACGAGTTCGAATTTCTTCAGCTTGTAGCGCAAAGCGTCACGGCTGATGTCGAGCAGGCGGGCGGCGTGGGTTTGGTTGCCATTGGCCTGCCGCATGGCCAACTCCACCATGGCACGCTCCACTTCTTCCAGCGATGTCCCTTCCTCCGGAATGTAGAGCCGGGGAAGCACCCGGCCATTGGGGAGCTGTTTGCCCGCACCATCAGCGGGCGTGCTGCTGTGCTCGAACGCGGTCAAGCCGCTGCGGGCAGCTTCTCCCACGGCGAACGGCATGTACATCGGTCGCAGAATGGACTCGTCTTCCAGGATCATGGCGCGCTCGATGGAGTTCTTGAGCTCGCGGACATTGCCCGGCCAGTTGTGCGCCAGCAGCAACCGGCGCGTCTCGGGGCTAATGCCGCGGATGGCCTTCTTGAACTTGCGGTTGTACCAGTCAATAAAGAAGTCGACCAGCGGCAGAATGTCTTCGGTACGTTCGCGCAGGGGCGGAATGAAGATGGCGATAATCGCCAGCCGGTAGTAGAGATCCTGGCGGAAATGGCCTTCGCGGACGGCCTTCTCCAGGTCGCGATTGGAGGCGGCGATGACGCGCACATCTACCTGCATATCGCGCACGCCTCCCACCCGGCGAATCATCTGATCCTCGAGCACGCGCAGCAGCTTGGCCTGCAGCAGGGGGGAGAGTTCCCCGATTTCATCCAGGAACAAGGTTCCGCCATTGGCCGTTTCGAACAGGCCTTTCTTCATCTGCTTGGCGTCGGTGAAGGCGCCGCGTTCGTGGCCGAAGAGTTCG
Organism: Candidatus Sulfotelmatobacter sp.; assembly: GCA_017883425.1. Taxonomy (GTDB): domain Bacteria; phylum Acidobacteriota; class Terriglobia; order Terriglobales; family Acidobacteriaceae; genus Sulfotelmatobacter. Next base: position 3,986 of record JADGNP010000359.1, read on the forward strand.
GCTTCCATCAAAGTCTCGGGGATGGCCGAACAGTTGATGGCGACGAAGGGGCCGTTGTGGCGAGTGCTCTCGTAGTGAATCGTTTTGGCGACCAGGTCTTTGCCCGTGCCGCTCTCGCCTTGAATCAAGATCGTGGTGGCCTCGCTGGCAGCGACCTTTTGGACGAAGCTCATCAGTTCCGTGGTCTTCGACGATACCGCGACAACTTCGTGATAACCGGTGTGGCGGCGCACCTCCCCGCGCAGAGACTGGACCTCGGTGCGCAGCCGGGAAGCCTCTAACGCATTCTGGATGGTGACGTGTAATTCCTCAAAATCCAAAGGCTTGCCGATGAAGTCATAGGCACCCAGCTTGAGTGCGGTCTTTACGTCATCCAGTTGAGGGTCGGCGGTGATCATGATGACGGCCGGAGCGTCGGGACCCTTCTTGAGCTGCTCCAGAATCTGAATGCCGTTCAAATCAGGGAGGCGTACGTCGAGCAAGACCAGATCAGGAGATTCGTGCTGCGCCAGGCGCAGTCCGGGATCGCCAGCCGCGGCTTCGACGACCTGGTATCCCCACTCTTCGCATTTCTGACGCAGCGACCAGCGCACCAGGCGCTCGTCGTCGATGATCAGGATTTTCTCCGCAGGCATGCTTGTTTTAGCTTACTACGGAAGGGAGATGTATGTGTGCGCGGTGGTGCGGCGTGCCCATCCTAGCTGGGCGAAGGCAGGATGCTAGCGAATCCCCAACAGAACGCCAAGGTAGGCGCGCACCTTTGGCAGAAGCGCCGCATCGGCCCTGGAGTGGAAGGCAGCTTTGCGGGCGGCCCAGTCCAGGCTCTTGAGGTGGTCCACCAGCACCGCAATGGATATACATAGTATGCACCATCGTAGATACGAAGGATACACGCCGGCTTGAAATGGAGAGCGCCTACGAGGCCGCGTTCGGAGCCTCTGCGCGCCGCAGGGGCAGGATCACCGCAAACGTCGTACCGTGACCGACGGCGCTGGTGACGTCGATTCGGCCCTGGTGGTCTTCCACGATGCGGCGGGCCAAAGACAATCCCAGGCCCGTGCCGTCGCCTTTGGTCGTGTAGAACGGGCGGAAAATGTTGGGCAAGTGATCGGGTGCGATGCCGCGGCCGTTGTCGGCTACTTCGACCACCGCCGTCGCTCCTTGGGGCTTCACGGTGACGCTGATTTTTCCGTTAAGGTCGATGGCCTGCAGGGCGTTCAACAGCAGGTTGAGCAGCACCTGGTGGAGCTGATCGCTGTCGTGCTCCACTTCAGGCAGCGAGGGATCTTTATGAAGCGCGATCTCGATGGACTTCGCCAGCGCCTGCTGGCGGCCCAGCATGACGGCATGTTCGACGGTGATGTTCAGGTCGCTCTTGCGGACGGTTGGGGGATGCGGCCGGGCCGTCTGCAGCAGATCGGTGACGATGTGATTGATGCGCGCGATCTCCTGGCGAACGTCTTTGACCACGGAGCGCGCGGGGCTGGTCGCAGGCAGGTCGCGGCCAATGATCTCGATGACGCCGGCAATCCCCGCCAGTGGGTTCCGGATTTCGTGAGCCAACCCTGTGGCCATCTCTCCCAGAGTGGCCAGGTGCTCGGCGCGCGACATTTGCGTGCGGTGCAGGCGTTCGATCTCAATCCGGCCCTCGCGGAGCTGCTGAACCATCTGATTGAAGTTGCGGCCCAGGTCGCCAATCTCGTCGTTGCGGCGGGCAAAACTGACGGCCACGCTGAGATCGCCGCCACCGAGCAGAGCGATCTTCTGCTGCAGTTCGACCATGGGCCGCTGCACGGTGTAGGTGAGCACGACGAGGAGCGCGCCGCAAATCGCCACCGCGCCCGCACCCGCGACCAGGAGTACGATATGGCGTTCGGGATCGCGCCAAGAGAGCGTCGCCAGCAGGAAC
>JADGNP010000360.1 GCA_017883425.1 Candidatus Sulfotelmatobacter sp.
CTACGACACGCGACAGCGTCCGCCGCACCACGGCTTCGTTCAAGTCCGCTTCGAGGAGATGATGCCAAAAGATGTCAATCAGGGCGCACGACCCGATGTGATCTCTCCCAAGCCGGTTTGGGGCCAACTTCGTGTTGGCAAACCACAGATCCACAATCTTTGGTCGGCTTTTCGGAGGTCTTCTTTTCTTGACGACAAACAGCCAATTCACGCGATGGCCTGTTTTCATCAAGTGACATTCCGAGGAGACCGCAGTTAGCTGTCGAACCGCCGGCTGCTAGGGCAATCTGCCAGCCGGAGATTGTCGTTTGCTATCGATTTCAGACAGTGCGGCTATGATTTCCGTTCTACAAACCACACATCCAGCCTGTTTGGCGTCATTCATAGCAGCAAACAGCTTCCGCTTCGCAGTCGCGTCGTTTCCCCGTGCCGCTTCAAGTCGCGCGGTGGTGGTGGACAGATGGAAACTGGCCAGCCAATCCGTAGCCCGTACGGCGCTTGCTTTTTCCAAAGTGTCTCTGGCGTCGTCGATTTTACCCTGAGCGAGGAACGATTCGGCCTGCATCGCGCGCGCTTCGATCTCGTCGGGGCCGCGGTTTTCGCTTCGGAGTTCCTCGATGGCAGACTGTACGGATGCATCGAACTGTTCTGGATGACGCTCCAGAAATGCCACACGGGCCAGCATCACGCGATCAAGAGCTGCATCGCCCTTCGCCCCAATCTCCTGGTTCGCCGTGAGGGCTTCTTGCAAAGTTCGGCGCGCTGCCGCGAGATCCCGCTTGCCGATTAGAGCCTTGGCGAGGGTCAGCTTTACGAGAGCGGTGCTGGAACGATCTTCGAGGTCCTTGAAAGTCGCCAGCGCCTGCTCGTAGAAGCCGACGGCGCGATCCAATTCACCCTGGACCCGTAGCACATCCGCCAGATTTGTTTTCGCCAGCGCGACGCCGTTTTTGTCGCCCGCACCCTTCCGGACCTCCAGCAGGTTTTCGTAGAGCCCCCTGGCGCCTCGAAAGTCTCCACGCTGGTAGAGCACGCCGCCAAGATTATTCATGGTTGCGTACTCATTGTCCTTGCGGCCACTCTTACGGAAAATGTTTAGCGCTTCGCGGTAGAGATCTTCCGCCTGGGCGGGTTCGCCCTGGGCGCGGTAGACCTCGCCCAGGTTTGTCAGCACGGTAGCAAAGCCGTTTTCGTCCCCAACCTGGCGGAAATAGTCTCGGGCCTGCTCGATCTTCTCTCGCGCACCGGTTAGATTTCCTTCCTTCTGCAACACAATTCCCAAGTCGTTCAGCGCAGTGGCAGTCCCATGCCGGTCGCCGGCCTCTTCGAAAATCTGCCGTGCTGTCGAATAAGCCTCGATCGCCTCTTTCAGTTTCGCCTGATCGTCGAGAGCCCATCCTTTCACCAGCTGGGCACGCGCCAACAATAGGCGGGCTCCGGAGGATTGCGCTTTCTTCGCGGCTTGTTCCGCAAGTGCCTGCTGCCGCTTGTAGTCTGCATTTCGCGCCGCAACCGACGCTTCCGCGAGATCGATGCGTGGATCGTCCCGTTGAGAAGCGCGAACAGACCGCAGGCTCGACAGAGTCGCCAAGGCCTCATTGAGGTTGCCGGCCGATGTTTGAGCAGCAGCAAGTTTCAGCCCGGACTCGAGGTCATCCGGGAAATCTTGCCAGAGATGCCGGTACACGACAATCGCGCCGGCCCAATCATGGTTCAATTCGTAGTAGCGGCCTTGAATCTCCAAACGCTCATCTTCGGGAAGTCCGTTCGACAGAGTGAGAGCCTTCTGGGCGGATGCGAGGGCGCGAGCGTCGTATCCAAGCGCCGACCATGCTTCAGCCAGCCCTGCATGTCCCAGCGCGAAGTTTGGTTCAATCATCAGGCTTTTCTGCAAAAGCTCGCGTGCGGGCAAATTCTCGGAAACTCGCAGGCGCGTCAAGCCTTCCGCGTAGAGTCGTGCTGCTTCGGGATTGGACGGCAGCACGGTTCGCCAGTCCACATCCCCTTCCGGCGGAACTGTGGCTCCCACCTTAATCCGCATCTCTTGACCGGCTCGAGCTAGCAGATCGAAAATCTCCGATTGCTTTCCGCTTACAGCGATACTGGCCAGGGTTTCTCCCGAAATCGTCTCCTGAAGCCGGAGATCCACGCGAACTTGGCCTGAATTCCTGTCGCCCAGAGCGACATAGGAGCCTGCCACTACATAATCACTGCCCAGATCTGCGCGAAGTGCGCGCAAGCTGTCGCGCGGGTAGCCGTCTTTCTCTTTCAAGCCGAGATCCAACTTCGCCCGGGCAACGGTTTCTTCGGCAATGATTCGTACTTTCCCTCCAGTGGCCAGTTCGGTTGAGAGCATCTGCGTGATCGCGGTCGAGAGCCAGTCGGCGTCGCGCCCTGAAGAGAGATTCTTGAACCCAAGTACAGCTATGGAGGAGCGGGAGTTTACATTCTTGGACGGAGCAACTACCGGTGCAAGCTGCACCTTGCGATCGGCCCGATAAATAAGGAGGGTACTGACCACGATCAACGCTGCGATTCCCACCGCGACTATCCATATCCGGTGCTTAGAATTCAGCTCGACCGTGGGCTCTGAAACGACGGCGTGATCCGTGGGGACCCGCAAGTCGCCGGGCAGGCCCGGGTGAGATATTAAAAGAGCGGTGGCTTTCGACGACTCTTGGTCGGCTATGGACTCCGCCGTCGCCGCTCGTTGCTGCCCGATGACGCCAATGAACCGGTAGCCTTTTCTGGGCAGGGTTTCGATGTAGCGAGGGTTTTCAGGATCGTCGTTCAGCGCACGTCGTAGCTTCTTGACCGCACTATTCAGGCTGCGTTCAAAATCAACAAAGGTCTCGCCCCGCCACAGCCGTTGCTGTAGTTCCTCGCGCGTCACCAACTCGCCCGGGCGCTCCAGTAGCAGATTGAGCACTTCGAAGAGTTGACCCGACAACCTGATCCGTAGATTGTGCTTGCAGACTTCTCCGGTGCGTCGGTCGACACAGTAGGGGCCGAAACGAACCAGGTCGCTCGAAACGGAGAATTCAGTGGTTTCTTTTTGTTCTTCCACGGGTAAACAGGCGGGCATCACAGGCTGCCCACAGCCTTGTTGACAAGTCTACTCGTGTTCGCGCCGTCGAATTGTCAAAATCTTGTCACCAAGGCCAACGCGGTCACATCGCGGAGCCCCGCTCCAATGTAGACCCAAGTGCACACGATTTCATCAGCTTACGTGGTCACATAAGAGTCACCAAGAAATGGCTTGCGCCGCCCTCCTCCTTGAATATTAATGACCGTAGACCGCACCTAGGTGAGGCGTTCCATAGCCCCAAGGCAACCAAGGAAAAGTTCATGCGAGCCGGAAAACAGAGTTTTGCATATTTCATGCTTGCAGTGTTGCTGCTCGCAATGACGGCGTTGAATGCAACAGCTCAGGACGAACCCGCACGTCCCAAGCCACACGGGATACTGGCGAACTACTTCCAGGCTACCATCAGCTTCGAACCCAATCAGGGCCAGACTGACGGTCGGGTGAAATTCATGGCTCGCGGAGCGGGATACAACCTGTTTCTTACGCCCAGCAACGCTGTCTTTTCCTTCCGGCACGTGGACGACCGCGATGACCTCGTACTTAAGGAATCGGGAGTTCTGGTGATGAGGGTGGTGGGGGCGAACCCGGCCCCGAAGATAAGCGGAATCGACGAACTCCCCGGGAAAAGCAGCTACTTTCTCGGGACTGATCCCAAGAAGTGGTACACCAATATCCCAAACTTCGGTGAGGTGCAATACGAAAACGTTTATCCCGGCATTGATCTGGTGTACCACGGCATCCGTGGCCAACTGGAATACGACTTTGCCGTGCATCCGGGCGCAGCGCCCCAAGTGATCAGGATTGAGTTCACGGGCGCAAACCGCATCACGGTTAGTTCCAAAGGAGAACTGGTGTTGCAAGCTGAGACTGGGCAAATCTGTTTTCACGAGCCGGTCGCTTATCAGAAGGACAACGGAAACAAACACTTCATCGATGCCCGCTATCTCCTGATCGGCAAGGACCAGGTGGGTTTTGCCGTAGGCGCTTACGACTCGAAGAAAACGCTCATTATCGATCCGGTTCTTGTTGGCGCTCCCAAGGTCGACTGATTCCGCGGGAGCGCCAGTTGGTGTAGCTGATAAGAAAGAGATTGGCAGATCTGAGTTGCCGACCCGCGTTAACCCAGATAAGCAGTTCGTGAAGAACCAAACCAGGGCGGGCCGAGGAGGTTAGTAGTCATGACCCAAGTTCTGAGAAACGTATTCCTGTTTCTGCTTATCGCAGCTTCGGCTGCGGCCCAGCCCACGATCACTTCAATATCGCCTACAACGGCGGCGCGCAGCGGTCGCCTGCTCATTCAGGGTACAGGATTCGGAGCTGTGCAGGGCGGCGGCCATGTGACCGTCGCCGGTACTGTGTCTCCCCTGACCCGCTGGAGCGATACGCTGATTGCCGCTTACGTCCCCGAGTCCGCATTGATCGGAGGGGGTAATGTCCAAGTCTTCAATTCCCAGGGCGCCGCGAGCAATCTGGTGCCGATCACGGTCACCTCGCGCCCACCCCAGACGGGAAAAATCCGCTGGCGCTTTCAGGCGGACGCCGATTACATTCCAACTCGGCCAGCGGTTGGCAGCGATGGCACCGTCTATGCCAATGACTCGTACGGCCATCTGTACGCTGTCGACAGTAGCGGCGGGCTGAAGTGGATCTTCAATGGAGCGGGCGCCAATGTCAGCGTCGGTCCGGATGGGACCATCTACGGTGGCGGAACAACGAGCATCGTTGCGCTCAATCCGAATGGCACCGTGAAGTGGCAGTTCGACGAGAATCCCAGCGCGTTTATCCTTCTGGGGCCCGACGTGGGACCCGACGGCAATATCTACGCTGTGGCATTTGAGGGTTTGGGGGTATTCTCGCTGACGCCGCAGGGCAGCCTTCGCTGGTCTTTAGCCGAACGCTATGACCGTCCCATCGTCAGTTTTCAGGAAATTGTTTTTGGCACACCGGCACAATCGCGGCTGTATTTCCACGCCAATCGACATCTGCGGGCAGTCAGCCTCAATGGAGCTGAACTGTTCAATTACGCTGACGACCTCGACACGTTATTGGGAGACCCGCAACCGGCGGTTGCTCCAGACGGATCGTTGTACTCGAATCTCCAGGGCCCAATGCTCGGGGCACTCGATCTTAATGGCAACCTCCGGTGGCATCTCCTCGAGTTCTCCAACATTATGAGCACCACCGACGTGGGGCCAGACGGTACGGTTTACGACGGTAAGAACCTGTCGCAGCTGTACGCCGTCAACAGCAATGGCACAATTCGCTGGCAGTATACCGACAGCGGAATCATGTATGGTCCGGTCGCGAGTCCTCGCAATGACCTGCTCATGATTGGAGGACTGGTTACCTACGGAGAGCCAGGATTCTTCGCGGCAGTCAGCACCACCGGCTCGTTGATATGGAAAGAACTCCTGCCAGTGGAGAACGGATTCAACATCTGGCCGATGTCGCGCGCGCGCTTCACTCCTGACGGACAGACGGCTTATTTCGGAATGTCCATCGCGGGGCAGGGCGATAACCCCTATACATACCTCTACAGTGTTCAGACGGGCAACTCAACCGTTACCTTGTCCTCACTGACGCTTAACCCGACGACGGTGGTAGGCGGCAGCACATCGACTGGCACGGTGACGCTGAGCGGACCGGCGCCCAGCGGAGGCGCAGTGGTCTCACTGTCCAGCGACAATCCTTCCGTGGCCAGCGTCCCCGCAACTGTGACGGTTAGCGCGGGACAGACCACTGCCTCTTTCACGGTAACAACCAGCGCCGTATCGACTGCGACCAGAGTGACGATCACCGCCTCC
>JADGNP010000361.1 GCA_017883425.1 Candidatus Sulfotelmatobacter sp.
CGGCATAATAAGAGTTTGCCTCGATCTCACCGGACTCTTCCGGAACTAAGGATATAAGACCTGTGTTAATGATCCGTCTGGCGCGCCGAGGTGCGCGCAAACAACCGCACTATCGCATTGTGGTGATTGAGAAGGCGCGCGCCCGCAACGGCCGTCCGGTGGAAGTGGTCGGGACCTACAATCCCCGCACCAATCCCGCCAGCGTCGAACTGAAGCGGGATCGCGTCGAGTACTGGGTGTCGAAGGGCGCTCAAATGTCGGAGCGCGTGAACAAGCTGTTCACCAAGACTCCGGCCCCGGTCGCCGCCGGCTCTGCCGCCTAAACTCAGTTGGCTGAAACGCTCCGCTTAGCGGGCGTCTTCGAGCCGCTGCTTTTGGGTGGCGCAGCGCTTTCAGCGCGGCGGTAAGCGGCGATTATTACTTCTGGGCTTTAGCCCCTGAGGTACCGTGCGACTAAGAAGGCTGTGGGAGAAATCGCACCCGTTGCTTTCATTTCCACACTGAGAATGCAGACTATGACTGAGCCCTCTGGAGATGTGCGCGCTCTCGTTGAGCTGATTGCGAAATCGCTGGTCGACACCCCCGACGAAGTCTTCGTCGAGAAGTTCGACGACGATGTCATCGAATTGGAAGTCGCCGAAAGCGACGTGGGCAAGGTCATCGGACGCCAGGGACGCACCGCTCGCGCCCTGCGCGCTCTGCTCAGCGCGGCAGGCTACCGGGCGCACAAGCGCTACACGCTCGAAATCATCGAGTAAGCTTGGTCGGACAAACGGGACCAGCCTCAGCCGCGAAAGCCTGCCCTGAGCGGAGTCGAAGGGCGGCGCAAGAATGCAGCCCACGGCGCAAGCCGTGGGTAAGAGGTGCAGAGAAGCAGGAGCCCCGCAAGGGGCGAAAGAAAGTTGCCGTCGCGCTGGCCGCTGTGGCGCATGGATGCTACGCGAAATGAGCCTGGAATCCGCCGAAGGCCGTGAATTCTGAATCCAACGGCGAGTTCATCACCCTGGCCCGCGTCGTGAAGACGCAAGGCCGGCACGGCGAGGTCGCTGCAGAAATGCACAGCGACGTCCCGGGACGCTTCGCCGCAGGCATGAAGTTGTTCGCTCTGCCGAAGACACAAGACGCCCGGCGCGAACTGGAAGTCGAAGATCTGTGGCCGCACAAGGGCCTGGTAATTCTGAAGTTCCGCGGCGTCGATTCGATGTCCGACGCCGAGCTTCTGATCGGATCTGAATTGCAGGTCCCCGGCGCCCAGCGCGCGGACCTGGAACCAGGCTGGAATTACGTCAGCGATCTGATTGGCTGTGCGGTCCTCGATCACGCCCGCGAAATCGGCCGTATCGAAGATGTTCAGTTCGGAGCCGGCGAAGCCCCGCTGCTGGTCGTTGCAGACGGAGCAGGCAAGAAGTTTGACGTGCCCTTCGCCGAAGCGTACTTGGAGGGTGTAGACATAGCGCAGCGCCAAGTGCGCATGAGCCTTCCCGAGGGCATGCTGGAAGTGAATGCCCCGGTCACGGCAGAAGAAAAGCAGGAACAGCAGTCAGAAAGAAAGAAAAGGCGCTAGAGTTTCCTCTGTGTCCTCGGTGTCCTCTGTGGTTAAGGATTTTGGTGTTGTAGGTCCATGAAAGCCGATATTCTCACCATCTTCCCCGGCTTTTTCAGCGGACCGCTGGATCACGGCATTACCCGCCGGGCCTGCGAAATGGGCCTGGCGAAAATCGAAGTCCACGATTTGCGGCAGTTTACGCACGACAAGCACCGCACCGTGGATGACCGCCCTTTCGGCGGCGGCGAAGGCATGGTGCTGAAGCCGGAACCGCTCTTTGAATGTCTGGAGTCGTTGCACTTGGCCAGTCGCGAAGACCGCGTGGCCGGGCGCGCGAAGCAATCGGTAGTTTTGCTTTCCGCGCAAGGCCAGCGCTTCACGCAGCCGGTCGCCGCGGAACTGGCAGCGCTCGATCGCATCGTTCTGGTCTGCGGCCGCTACGAGGGCGTGGACGAGCGCGTTGCGGATTTTCTCGCCGACCGTGAGCTTTCGATCGGCGATTACGTGCTGAGCGGCGGCGAACTGGCTGCAGCCGTGATCATCGAAGCCGTCACGCGGTTGCTGCCCGGTGCCGTCGGCAACGAAGCCTCCACGCGGCAGGAATCATTTACCGCGCAGGTAGAAACCGAAGCGGCAGGCGCAGCGGATTCGACCTGCGGCTCCGGCGGGTTGCTCGATTATCCGCATTACACGCGCCCCGCGGACTTTCGCGGGATGCCGGTACCGGAGGTTCTGATCAACGGCAATCACCAGGAAATCCGCCGCTGGCGCCGGCAGCGGGCCCTGGAAAAAACGCTGCGCAACCGCCCCGACTTGCTGGAAGGCGTGGCGCTCAGCGACGAAGACGCGAAGATTCTGGCCCGCATTAAGCGCGACCGCGGTGTTGGGTGTTAGGTGTAGGTCCTAGGCTTCAACCCAAGACCTGCTGAGGTTTGCAGAATATTGTGACACCCCTACACGGTCTGTCATTCCGAGCGGAGTTCCGTCATCCGCATCGCGGATGGCGGAACGTAGTCGAGGACCCTGCTGTTGGACGCGGCAGAAAAGCAGGTTTCTCGAAGGTCTGTCCGCTCGCGGACAAACCTTGCTGCGCTCGAAATGACAGTAAGGGTGAGTGTCACAATATTGTGGAATCTTCAATAAGACCAAGACCTAGTAACGATATTCTGACTTAGAAATTGAACGGCGAAGGATAAACGACAATGTCAAACCTAATCATCGAAAAGCTGCTGGCCAAGTCTCAACGCACCGACATCCCCGCATTCCGACCGGGAGACACCGTCCGGGTTCACGTGAAGATCAAGGAAGGCGACAAGGAACGCGTGCAGGCCTTCGAAGGCGTGGTCATCAAGCGCGACAACGGACCGCAGGCCAGCTTTACCGTGCGCAAGATCAGCTTTGGCCAGGGCGTGGAGCGCATCTTCCCCGTTCACTCCAAGGTGATCGACAGAGTCGAACTGTTGCGTTCGTCCAAGGTTCGCCGCGCCCGACTGTTCTACCTGCGCGGACTGAGGGGCAAAGCCGCCCGCCTGCGCGACGTCGAAAAGAGCTAGGCGCGACCGCTAAGGTCGAACCGCGAGGGCCGAGCCGCGCAGCGGCGAAACAATTTAGCCCAGCGCTTCAGCTACGGGGCACACTGCCGCGAGTCCCTACGGAGTCTGTGTCATAGCTCTTCTGTCGCCCCTCCGGGGCTTGCGTATTTCCCACTGACCACCCACGGCTTGCGCCGTGGGCTGCATTCTTCCGCCGCCTCGCGGCTTGGGTTGCGTCGCGTCTTCCACTCTTTCCGACGCGATCGAGCTACGACGCAAACTCCGGAGGGACGGCACATGGTCTTGGCTACCCCATCGCTAACCCGCAACCGCGGCCAGTCGCTCGGTTACCACCTCGACCTCGACGAATTCCTCGACGACCTTCTTCGTTCGCAGCTTGCTCAACACATAGCTGAGCAAAGGACGGTCTCCCCGGCGGATTTCCTGAAACTCCACGCCCATCCCAAGATTGTCGACCAGATATTTCACCCGCGCCTTCACCGCAACGCTGATGTCGAACATGCTTAACATCAGCCGGAAGTCGGTTCCCGGCCGCAGGATCTCCGTGGCCGAGATGCGCGCGCCATATTCCGAAATCTGCTGCACCTCGCCCGCAACCCGCTGCACGCCGTCGATCACCTCCGCCTGGCCCTCGACGTTGAACCGTGGACGCCGCCGCCGGTTGGCCTCCGGACGGCCAAACCCGCGAAGCGTGCCGCGTTGTGAGTCGTCGAGAATGACCGGCTGGTACTGCTCTTCCATCTGCCGCAACTCTTCATCCCAAGGCGTCCTGCCTTCGACACATTGCACCGAGAACTGCCCGCGCAGCGGGGAAGCCGGCTCCCCAGCCCAGACGACCTGGCAAATCGCCTTGTTGCGGCCCCGCTCCACCATCACCAGGTCGCCTACGTTGACCGCGCGCGCGCTGAGCAGGCGCGCGCCGTGCGGGTGGATATCATAGGTGCACGCCACTTCCGCCGGCCTTCGCCCCTCCTGACCGACCAGACTCCAGCGCACAGGAAGTGCCAGGTGAACTACCTTGCCGGTTAGCAGGCCGTCCTCTCGCGACGTGTTGGATTCGCTTTCCAAGATGCTTCTCGCGCTTGGTTCAACTGAGGCCAAGTTACCAGTACATGTCCGACCGGGCAATGTACCTCCGTAATCCAGGTAATGGTTACTGATTGCCGTTACCCACGTGGGGAAGGCTTGGCCCGCAGGTGCCATGTTCTCGGAAGTCAAGAGAGAGTCACAAAATAGGTTGTCATTCCGAGCGCAGCGAGGAATCTGCTTTCTTGTGCCGGCTGAAACTCCGCTTGCAGGAATGCGTGCGCTCGACGAAGATGGTGGACAACTCCCTTGTCTTCTGTGATGAAGTCACCATCGGCACGAACGCTCTCGCCCTCCGCGGCCAAGCTGCGGTTGCTGAAGAAGCTGCGTTGCACACTGGGCTATGAGAAAAAGGCCTGGGCATCGGGTGCACGGCTGGTTGCGGGCGTAGACGAAGTGGGTCGCGGCTCACTGTTCGGCTGCGTCGTCGCAGCGGCCGTGATCCTCGACCCGGCCTACCGCGTGCGCGGGTTGCGCGATTCCAAGCTGCTGCTGCCTGAGCGTCGCGAGGTATTGGCCGAGCGCATCCGCGAGCATGCCGTGGCATGGGCCGTCGCGGCCGTGGACGCGGCCCGCATCGATCAGATCAACATCTATCACGCGTCACGAGCGGCCATGCGGGAAGCGGTAATGCGCCTTGCGCCGGCCGCGGATCACTTGCTGGTCGACGCCATGCGCCTCGACTGCGAGCAGACGCAGGTTCCGATCATTCATGGCGACGCGCTCTCGGCCTCGATCGCGGCCGCTTCCATTCTGGCCAAAGTGGAACGCGACCGCATGATGTGCGAATGGGACGCGGTGTTTCCCGCCTACGGCCTGGCCTCGCACAAGGGATACAGCACGCCCAAACACCTGGCTGCGCTGCGCGAGTTCGGGCCGACGCCGCTGCACCGCCAGTCGTTCGCGCCGGTGTGGCAGAATCCTGTGCCGCAGGAGGTCTTCGGCTTCATGCAGGACGACGCCGTGGAGTTGGAAGAAAGTGCAGCCGGATGAAGAGGTTACCGACACTCCAAGGAAGATTTCCACAGTGTTCCTGCAGGAACACTTTTATTGCGATTGTGTACGTACAATAATATAAGTAGAGTGAGATAGATGAAGCATATGAAACGAGTTACGAAGGGCGGGAAAAGCGGGCGGCGGGGCGCCAAGTCTTCGGCTGCCCGAGCGCGGCGGAAGAGCGGACGGCGCAAGGGCTTGAGCCTGGCGGCGTCGGCCGGGGAACCGAAGCGGCCTCACGTTTCGATGAGAGAAGTGCTGGAGTTCTACAAGCCGATCAAGAAGCCCGTCACGCTGCGGCTGGATGCCGATGTGCTGGCCTGGTTTCGCAGGGACGGTCGCCGCTACCAGACGCGGATCAACAGCGCGCTGCGGAGGGTGATGGAGCGGGAGATGAAAGAGGCGGGGGACTGAAGCGGCGGCTGGTCCTGTGATGCTTCCCTCTGTCGTGACTTATTGCACTCGCTAGTCTGCATCAAGTCAAAATCCCCACGTCTCGCAAAGGACGCGAGAATGGGGCACCCGCGCTCGTTCCTCGGATACGCTTCGCATTGGGGACTCACCGTAACTGGCGAGTCGCCGTCCCAAGTCAAAATCCCCACCCTGTCGCAAAGAACGCGACCAGGGTCGGGCACCCGGCCATGGCGGCACGGGCTTTCAGGCTGCGATGCAGGGCATCCGGCACGTTGCGAAGCTGAAT
>JADGNP010000362.1 GCA_017883425.1 Candidatus Sulfotelmatobacter sp.
CCAGCCCAGATACAAAGTTCTTCACCGTCGCAGCCTCGCCATCGCACTCATTGACCCGGATCTAGGGCCTGTTAACACTATTCCAGGGGCGTAGAGCGCAACCCGAGCAATGGGTCGAGTGGATTCTTGAGCGGAACTGGTGCTACGTTGCTGTCTAGCCATTGTTGCCTCCTTGTTTGGCGTTCAACAGCGTGAGGTTCGTCATCTTGACGTTGCCCCGCTGCCGCGGCAAAACGGGTGCAATGCGAAAGAGAATCTGTCAAGCCTCGCAAGAAGTTTGGTGGCAGTTCTGGTGGCAGTACACTTTTCATTTGAGTGCGCACGGGTGCACGACGATTCGAAGAGCCAATGCGATGAAATCACCCTAAGTGCCTGGAGAGCATTGGGTTTTGCAGACGAGTGCAGCCAAGTGCATTTCTGTGCGGACTTGAGCAACGCGAGAAGAAACAGATTAAAAGGGCATTGCTCTACCAACTGAGCTAAGCGCCCCCAATCATTTAACTTAACACATTCCACTTGCCGGGTGCCCCACCCTGGTCTCGCCGTTCTTTGGCGAGACTGGTACCGGTCTCACATATGGGTTTGGGAAGGGCACGGCTTCCAGCCGTGCCGTTAGAGCCAAAAGCAAATCCGGGCTTCAGCCCCTGAGGTCCGCTGGCTCTGTCGCCCGCGAACATTTATGAGATGGCTTCTGGGGTGGGGTCTTTCAACTTACTCTTCGAAGACCAAGCCCCGCAAACACAAAGGCCGCCCTGGGCAGGCGGCCTTCGCATGAGACCCTCGCCTTCTTTCCTAGTGTGCGACGATCACCCCGAAGTACCCGTTCGTATCGCTCGGACCCGCCGTAAAGAACAACTGGTTCTTGTTACCGTTGAGACTCGATCCGCCGCCGAACTCAATTCCCCAAAGTCCGCTGATCGCGATCGCCTTGCCCATCGAGTTCTTGACCGTGCCCACCAGTTTCCCGGTAGTCCGGTTGAATCCGTTGATGTTCCCCATCGTCGTGTTATTCGAAACCAGCAGAGTTCCGCTCAGCGTCCCGAAATTTTTCGGAGCCACCGCCATCCCCCACGGCTGGTTCAAGCGTCCGCCCTGGGTAAACCGCTTTACGAACGTGCCGTCTTCCCCGAAGATGTCGATGAATCCGCCCGTTCCACCCGTCTGGCTCGCATACGACACATACACCTGTCCGGCGATATCCTGTATCCCGAACGGCGCGAAGCCCGCCGGAATCGTAGGGTCGGTAAACGATTTCACCAAGTTAAAGTTGCCGTCATAAACGTCCACCCGGTTATTGGCGGAGTCGGCCGCGAACAAAAAGTTTCCCGAAGTATGGCTCGTGATCGCCAGCCCCGTATACACCGCGCCCGCCTGCCGCACCGCGATCAGCGTCGTGCCGGGATCGAAACCTGACCATCCGCTGATGGTTCCATCCAGCGTGGCGAACAAGAACACCGAGGTCCAGTTCATAATCTTGAATTCCGTCGACCCGTTGTAAACGATCCCCGTCGGCGAACCCGCGCCCGTACCCGAAGAAGACGGAACTATAACCTGCAAGGTCTGCGGATTCCCCATCCCGTCGTACAGAGTCGACCACCCGGAAGCTTCATCGCTGATCCAGAACGCACCACCCGGTGCATAGGCCAACCCCCACGCATTCTTCAACAGCGGATCCACATGTTTTGCTTTTCCCGTAAGGTTCGAATCCAGATAGCTGAGTGAATAAGACTGAGCCAGGGCCGCGCCAGACAACAACAGCACGAGCCCGCAGCAAGCGGCGAGAGTGATAATGCGACGAACAGAACTTGGCATGCAAAATTCTCCTTTACAGCGCAATTAGGGGGCCCTGACCTGACCAACAGACTGACAAACGGATGGACCAACCAGCGTCCCGCGCAGGTTCGGCTCCCAGTCCCCGACCTGCCAGCCCCCGCATCCTAGGCCAGATGCCGCCTTCCGCTTGTCACCACCATGTAAAAAATTGTCACATTTCCTGTCGTGTGTGAAGAAGCCTGGATGCGGGTGCCCCATTTCTCGCGTCCTGTGCGAGAAGTGGGGCTTCTGGCTGAAGTCTCGAGTCGCGGAAAGCGCTCCAGTTCGTGTGGGTCCGGGTCTCTGACCCGGACAGGCCGGGCACACCGCACAGCATGGCAAAACCAATCCCCGTCCAATCCCTAACTCTCGAAAGCGCAGGCCGGGAATTTTCACCACCGTCCCAATGCCTTGTCATTCCGACTAACGGGAGGAATCTGCTTTCCTCCGCCAGGCCCGCGACCCTTCCAAGGAGTCCGCGCGGTACTACGCGACTGGCTTAGCTTAGCGACCTGCAGCCGGCCGTGCCTGATACTCAGATCGAGAGACTGTGAGTGAAGAACGCCAGCGTCCCCGAAGACAAAGCCACTCCGATATACCACCACTTGGACCCGCGAATTGCGGCAACCAGGGAAAACAACGCGGCCAACAGGGCCGCACCTAACACGATCTTGTATTCGTGTCGTGCCCCGGCGAAACCATTTACGAATCGGTCTGCCTTTGGCGGATTGAGCAGAGAAAGCCAGAGCAGCATAACCACCAGCATTCCGATCGTCCCGAGCAGGTGCGAGAATTGGCGTCCCATGTCGAAAATATACGCCTCGACGAAAGTAAAATGGAGTCGGGTGCCCCGTCCTTGTCTCGCGCATTTTGCGAGACAGGGCGGGGATTTTGATCCCCGGCAATGGGAAAACACAAGTGCCAAGGGTGCCCCATTTCTCGCGTCTTCTGCGAGAAGTGGGCAGGCAGTTCCGTGGAAGAGCGGCGCTTCAGCGCCGCGTAAGCTGTGCAGCATTAACGGGGCCTTCAGAGTGTGCGTGAGAACCAGAGTCTCGACGGTGCGGTGGAATAAGACTTCAGAGTTTAGCCGCGAAGCGGCGTAAGAATGCAGCCCACGGCGTAAGCCGTGGGAGGTAAGTGGGTGATGAGCAGCCCCAGCGGGGCGAAAGAGTAGTTCTCACGCACGCTCTGAAGCCCCGTGGCCGCATTCTTTGCCGAATCCGCGTTTTTCCGCAGCTTGATAGAAGAATTACGCCGAGACAAAAAAACCGGCCGCCCGAAGGCGGCCCGTGAGTTTTGAGCTAAAAGCTAAGAGCTAAAAGCGCTCTTAATCCCCCGCCACCGGCTCGGCAATCTCCGGCTTGGGTGCCTGCGCCGCGTGCCCATTCCCATTTCCATTCCCGTTCGATTTAGTCAGCGCCCCCAGAGGAATGAATCCGTTCTCGGCCACCACCGGCTTCTCTTTCAGCACGACTTCGCGATACAGCGACGCCATGCGCGCGTTGTAAGCCTCATCATTTTTCTCCGGCCCGCGCGCCTCCGCCTTCGCCTCCGCATCCTGCTTCTGCTTCGCATCGCGCGCCCGCGTCTTTTCTTCGCGCGCGTTCTTCGCGATGCCGCGGTCGTCGAGGTCATGCTGCAGTTCCGTCGTGACCAGGTCCTCCCGCAACAGCAGCGTGTGCGTGGCGTCTTCCATATCTACTTTCTTGCCGCCCGCAAAAATTTCATGCCGCCCGTGCTCCTCGTACCACTTGGTGAGCGTGGCCGTCATGTGCATCTTCTCGATGATGTTCCGCCATCCCACGCCCGTGTTGTAAGCGCAGAACGAAATCTCGCCTTCCTGCGTCGCGTACGGAATAATGCACTGCTCCGTCCGCCGGAAGTCGTAATTGAACAAATCCTGGAACCACATCCCCGCGATGAACAGGAAGTTCCACCGGTCCTGCCGCCGCTTCATCACATCTTCCACCGTGCGGTCCGGACCCACCTTGCCGTAATTCTTTCCCGTCGCGTTGAAGTTCTTGTCGAACTTCCTCAGCAAGTCCATCATCTTGAAGTGCGTCGGCGCCTGGAACGGATCGTAATTCTTCATCAAACACAGCGCCATCCCAAACACGGTCAGAAACTTCCCGCGCGCCGCATCATTCACCTTCGCGATGTCCCGCGCCAGCTGATCCCCCTTCAAAAACGCCGTCACGGGCACAGCTTCCTTGGTTTCCTTGTCAATCATGACCGCCATCCCAGTCCCACAATTTGGATGGCAGCCACATGACAATTGGCCCCAGTCGTTCTTCACGTCGTTGACGTGCATCAGGTCGGCCCAGTCGCTGAACGTTCCCATGAACGAGATGGGGAACCAGTCGCGCGTCGGCTCGCCCAGGCCCGTTTGATTTTTTACGTCGTGTGCCAGGTGCGAGAGCGTGTAGCGCTGCGCGGCCCGGCGATCGTCCGTCACCGCTTCGTCGCGTCCCGTAAACGAAACCGGCTGGAAGCTCAGGAAGCTGATGGTTCGCGGATTATCCAGCGCGAACTTGATGATTCTTCCCACTTGCTCGTTGTTGATTCCGTTCACGATCGTGATGACCGGAACGATTTCCACGCCTGCGTTGTGCAGGTTCTCGATCGCCTTCAACTTTACGTCAAACAAATTGCCCACCAACCGATGCGCGTTGGCCGCGTTGCCGATCCCGTCGAACTGCAGGTAGGCATAGCGCATGCCGGCCTCGACCGCCTGCTGGCAGAATTCAAAGCTCTTCGCAAACTCGATGCCGTTGGTCGCTGCCTGCACCGAGTTGTATCCCACCTTGCGCGCGTAGCGCACGGCATCCAGGAAGTACGGCGACAACGTCGGCTCGCCGCCCGAGAACTGCACACTCATCTGCCGCCGCGGCTTGATGGTGATGGCGTTGTCGAGCATCGTCTTGATTTCTTCCCAAGTCAGCTCGTGGACGAATCCCACCTGGTTCGCGTCCATAAAGCAGGGATCGCACATCATGTTGCAGCGGTTGGTCAGGTCAATCGTCAGCACCGACCCGCGCCCGTACTTCACCGTCGACGATCCGTGATGATGCAGCTTCTCGTCGGCATGCGCCAGGATGTCGCGCCCCGGGAACACGTCCTCCAGATGCTTCGAGAACTCGGTGTCGATCGACATCACGTCTTCGAAGTGACCGTGGGTCGGGCAATCCTTCACCATCAGGATCTTGCCGTCGCGCTCCACAATCTGCGCCTTGATCTCGCCGACCTTCTCGTTCATCAGCACTTCATGCGGCAAGTGCCCGTCAAGAATCTGCTGCCGGATTTCCGGCACGCACTTCGGGCACAGCGAATCGGTGGTCCGCGGCCAGCCCAGCGGAGGCTTCGATTTCTCGTACGACTTCAGCAGCGGCTTTTCCGACCACTTCGGCGTGGGCGACGGATTCGGCTTGATGCGATTCAAGCGTTCGAATACCGCCCAAGTCCCTTTGGCGGCGATGACGACTGCTTTCTCTACGTACTTGATCGGCTTGCGCATGTTAGCTTTTAGCTCCTAGCTCTTAGCTTTTAGCCAAACCATCTGGCTTCTCTCTACTCGTCATTGCCGAACTAAAACCTTGTCATTCCGAACCGGGCGTCAAGCCCGGTGAGGAATCTGCTTTGCGGCGCTGCCGCGAGACCCAAGGCATCGCCCAACGACTACAGCCCTCCCCTGGAACTTCCCTGGTTTAGCCTGGGTTAGCCTGGGTTGCTACACTTTTCCCTGGGTATTGGACTGCGCCTATCCTATTGGAGCCCTAAGGAATGGCGCATCCATATCCCAACGAACGGTGCAATTTTGGGGTTTAGCGGTGCTGTGGGGGATTATACGGAGTTAAGTCATTGAAAGCAAAGGGGACTGGCCGGCCGGACAGACGCGCTTCACGTCCCTATCGTGTGGACAGTCGGGTGTAGAATTAAGGTCGCGCGGAGGCAGTCATGGCCCAAGCTACGCCGCAAGTCTCAGAGTTGCTGGAGAAGGCATTAGCCCTTTCCACCCAGGATCGCGGTCTGCTTATCAATCGTTTGATCGCGAGCCTCGA
>JADGNP010000041.1 GCA_017883425.1 Candidatus Sulfotelmatobacter sp.
ACGTGCGGCGTGTGCGAGTCCGAACCAATATTCAACTGCCCCGGCAGCGCGTAGCTTTCGAGCACGATCGAGTGGCAAATGCCCTCCGATCCTTTGCGGTCGGTCAATTCGCCGTGCAGGCGGATGCCCTGCTTCTTGGCGAAATCCTGCTGCTTGAGCTTGAGCTGGGTCGCCAGATCGAGCAGGCCAAGCTTCTTCTTTTCCTCGGAGATCACTTCGTCGAGAAACGTCAGGTGGTCGCGAAAGAAGAGGATGCTCGAGGGATCGTTGACTTTCGCGTCCTTGCCTACGTAGCGCTCGAAGAAGATGGCCGCCATGGGCGTGACGTACTCGTGGCTGAAGCGCAGATCAGCGCGCGCAAATCCAGTATCCCCCGGCTTGACGGACGGCACACCAACCTCGGGAGCCGCCGAGCTGCGCTCGGCTGGACGGGCGGGGGCGCCCGTCCCCACACGGGATCGGATCATGTGCCGTGCAAAGATCTTCTCCGCCAGCGTCATTGCCGGTGTGGCGCGGGCGCCCTCGCCCGCGCCCTCGATCGGCGGCAAAAAAACCTTCCCCTGCATGCGCGCCACGTTGAACGGAAACAGCCCACCGTACTCGATCACCTGCCGCGTAATCTCATCCTCGCCGGCCGTGAATTCGCTCAGCGCGATCTCTTCCCCGCCGCGAATACGATCGATCAACGAAAAATTGGTTGAAGTCAGCAGCCCCAGGTTCTGACAATTCTGCTTGTAGATGCGCTCAATGTTCTCGGCAATCACCACGCGGATGCCCGCGCACATTTCGGCGTAAGGAGACTGCTCGCGGCTCGACCCCTTGCCGCGCCGCTTTCCGCTCACCGCGCACACGAACCCGCCGCGCTTTACGTCGCCGCGGCCGATGGGCGTCACGCTGCCGCATTTCAAACCCAGATACGGAATCTCGCCCAGCGTCTCGTCAAAATAAAAGCAATAATGCGCCGGGGTGATCTCGTCGGTCGAAATGTCGTCGCGCAGTTTTGGGTTATTCGCGGGATTCTTTGCATCCCAGGGCAGATCCTCCCCCGCGAGCTGCCGCTTGATCAGTTCCGGATCTTCGGTCAGAAAAAGAATGCGTCCCTGCAGCCGGACTTTGTCCGGCCGCTTTTCGACCTTGCGTTCCAAAAGTGAGTTGATCACGGCGAACCTGAAATGTATTCCTGAATTAGAGACCGGCGGGAGCGGCCGGCTTCCCCATCGAGCATTGTAACGCCGCAGCCAGCAGACGTAGCGCCGGCATCTTGCCGGCTGTCCCAAGGGCGTCTCGCCCTCGGCGCGGCGGGCGGGGACGGCGGCGCTGCTCTCGCTGCGTCCTCTGCGGTTTTGCTTACCGCTTGTATTCGCTGGGCTCCGGCAGGGGATCCAGCCCTCGTCCGGCGAAGATTTCCTGGAACTCGCGCAACAGCGCGTCGTGCACCAGTCCATTCGACGCCAGCGTCTCGCGGCTGTCGAGCTCAAACCGAGACCCGTCGAAGCGGCTGACCTTGCCGCCCGCTTCTTCCACAATGAGCACGCCCGCGGCCGTGTCCCAAGGATTGAGATTGAATTCCCAGAAACCGTCGAAGCGCCCGCTGGCCACATTACACAAATCGAGCGCAGCCGATCCCGGGCGCCGCACTCCGTGGGTATGCAGCGTGATCTGGTGGTAGAAGTGAATGTTGGGATTCTTGTGCCGCTTGTGGCTGGGAAAGCCCGTCGCCAGCAGGCATTCCTTCAGTTGCCCAGCCTTTGACACGTGGATCGGCTCGCCGTTGAGATGAGCCCCTCTTCCCTGCTCGGCGGTGAACAATTCGTCGCGCGTCGGATCGTAGACCACTCCGGCGATGCGGCGTCCCTGTTGGCCCGACAAACGATCTTGCGGCGCCCGGCGTTCCAGCGCCATCGATACACAGAACACCGGATATCCGTGCGCAAAATTCGTCGTGCCGTCGAGCGGATCGACGTACCATCGGTAGTCGCTGCCCTGATCGTTCAGCCCCTGCTCTTCGCCGAGCACGTCATGCGAAGGAAACTGCTTGCTGATGCGCTCGCGGATGAGCGCCTCGGAAGCGCGGTCGGCGGCAGTTACCAGATCGGCGTCACCCTTGTACTCAATCTTCAGTCCCTGGTGGAAATACTGCAGGAGCAGCGCGCCCGCCTCGCGTGCGATGGCCGACATGGCGGGGAGGAAACTTTCGGGATGGAGCGCAGTAGATGACATGGATTAAGGGGCATCCGGCCTTCGGCCGCCGGACCTCTCGCTGCAGGGTGGCACCAGTACTCAATAGAAATCAATCACAACCATGCTCGGGGCTCAGCGACACCGGAAGCCGAGAGCCGGAAGCCGCCCCTACTTTCGTTTCCCGCCATCTTCCGCGATATACATGATCTCGTGCTTGAAGATGAACAGATTGGGCGCGCCCTCGCGCGTCAGCCGCACCATGTTCTTGTCGTAATACTCGATCCATCCGTGGACGGTCTGGCCGTCCATGAGTTTGACCGAGACCGGTTTCTGCATTTCCCCCAACGCCTTGAGGAAAGCAGCCTCCTCGAACGTATCTTCCGGAGGAGGCGTCCGGCTGCGCTTGGCGGCGTTGGGATTCCCTTGTGGAGCGCGGAACGGCATGCAGGCATTGTACACAAAGCCCTGGTGCCAACGGCCCACGAACGTTGAGAAGCCGCGCTCCAATCGGGAGTACAATGCCTGAAACTTCGCTCTTCCGGCAGGAGGCCACCGTGAAGAAGTCTGCTTGCCTGTTACTCCCTGTTGTGCTCGGACTCTTCGTTACGCTGGCGATTCCGCAAACTGCTGGACATCATTTCCCGACTCCCCCAGAGCCTCTGGATCCCAAGGCCACGGCCAAAGCGCCTGCCACTCCGTCGCGGCATATCGATCTCGAGCAAGTGCAGAGAGAAGCCGACGACCTGGCCCGCACTGCGCAAACCATTCCGTCGGACGTAGCCCGCGTCCGCAAAGGCATGATGCCCAAAGACGTGATTGAAAAACTGAAGCAGATCGAAAAGCTGTCCAAGCGCCTGCGGACGGAACTGAACCCGTGATAAATGTCCTCACGGCCACTGTGAAATGGGAGTCCTAAGGAGTAGTCAGGACGCGACCATACGAGGGGCGGGTGCCCATCACCTTGGCATCGGCCAGCATATGAATCTTGCCTTCGGCATCCATGGCGAACAGCTGATATTCTCCGCTCCATTGTTCACACCGAGGCTTCTCTTCACCGGCCACAATCCCCTGGGAACCCAAACGGTTCAGTGATGAGAAGACGATGGTCTTTCCGTCGGGAGACCACGAGGGGAAGCAAAAATCCTGGTGCTTGGAATGCGCCAGGCCGTGCTGATCGGAACCGTCCGGTGCCATAAGGAACAAGCCCCGGCGATCATCTCCCGTAGCCGAGATATAGACGATCGAGCCACCATCGGGCGCCCATGCAGGATTGGAGTCCTCAGCGTTGTGCTTAGTAAGGCGTCGCATATTCGATCCGTCCGAGTTCATCGCATAGATCTGGAAAATACCGTCGCGGCGAGATGCGAACGCGATCTGGCGTCCATCCGGCGACCAAGATGGATCCATCCCGTGATCAGTCAGTTTCTTGGGATTAGAGCCGTCGGCATCCATCACCCAGATTTCGGGATTGCGGCTGGGCTGTGGCTGCGCGAAGGCATAATAGGCAATCTTCTTGCCGTCGCGAGACCAGGCCGGGCCACAGGCGTCTCCGCTCTTAATGTCAGTCAGGCGCTTCGGGGCTGTACCGTCCGCATTCATCACATAGATCTGCGAATAGATGGTGTCGCGCTGCGAGCAGTAAACGATCTTGGAACCATCCGGAGACAACATGGGGTCCAAGCCGAACACACGCAGACGCGTCACACCGGAGCCGTCCGGGTTCATGAGCGCGATCTCGCTGGTCTTGGGGTTGGCGACAGCCCTGCTCTGCATGTCCGGGGCATCGTGAGTCACGGTGACCATTCCGCCCTGGCTGGCTCCCCCGGTAGCCTCGTTCGGCTGATCCCCGATCGCATTCGGGCTTGATTCGGCGACCGTGATTGAGCGCATCGAAGAAACTCCGATAGACGGATCGGCGCGCACGAACACAATTTTGTCTTTGAGCGTTCGGGATGGAGTTGCTGCGGGCGGCGCTGCTGACTGTGCGGAGGCTGAAGGCACGAGAGTTAACGACAGGAGAGCGACACACAAGAAATGAGCGAGGCGTGACATGGGATCCTCCACGATGCCGATGGTAGCCCGGCTTGGGCGTGTCCACAAGGGCGTGAGGTGTATGCGGTTGTGTGCGGTGCACCCGAAGAAAAAACCACCAGCCTGAGTAAAGGCTGGTGGCCGAGGTTAAGAGAGGCGGCGAACTAGAAAACGAAGCGCAGACCAAATTCGATCTGCCGCTGCGCGCCCAGTCCGTAGACGCCCGTGCCGTTGCCTACGCGGAACGCTTCGTTATCCGCCCTCGTCGTGCCGTTGATCGAACCGTTCCCCGCTCCGAACAGAATGCCGTTCATCGTGTTAGGAGGTAGGTTGAAGTTGCTGAAGTTAGGCAGGTTGTAGAAGCCCACGCTCGGCTCGATAGTGTACCGGTCCGCGAACGTGTGCCGCCATGCCAGCTTCAGATCCAGAGCCCGCAGCCAGGTGTAATTAACCTGGCCAGCAGGTGCCGAGTCGATGGTCGGAGAGACGCCGCCCAAATCCGACAGCTGTTGAGCCGACATCAGACCGTTCTGAATCAGAACGTTACCCGCCGGAGTTGGCTGGCCTGCGTACGTAGTATTGTACCGGCTGATGAGACTATTCAGCGAACTCGCGTTGGTGCCACGGTCAAACTGCCCGAGGTGCGTGCCGGGTACAGGGTCGCCAACGGTTCCGTCACCGGTGAAGTCGGTGCGGAAAATTTCAGCCGCATCACCGAAGTTTGGCGCAACGATAGCGCTGGACAACGGGCTGTAAAAGTGAGCAATCAGCCCGAGTCGGAAGCCACCGGGTACGTCGGCGTAGCCGCCGAAAGAGATCTGATGGGTGCGGTCCAGCAAGGCCGGACCGTAATACCTGCCAGGTTTGTTGTTGTCGGCTGCGCTCAGGACGAAGTCCTGATCACTGTCGGCAGGCGTCCCAGTAAACTGTGCTCCGCCTGTGTTGCTGAAGTTGGACAGGCTGTAAGCGACCTGAAAGTTCATGGCCTTCACACCACGGAACGGCTTATTGACGTTTTCCACCAACTTCATCTGCAAAGCGTTGTAAACCGACCGTCCAATCGGTTTCAGGAAGAATGCCTGGTTCTGGTTGGAGTTTAGGCCGCCGAAAGCGCAGGGATGCCCAAGACCCCCGAGCGAAGTGGGCTGATTACAACCCACGCCTTGGCTATCGTTCGGGGTTCCCAGACCGAAGAACGCATAGTCGTCGATAGTTGCGCCCGCCAGAATCGCGCAATCCACGCCACCAGGTCCGGCAGGACACTCGAAAGCTGCGTTCGTGTCATTGATAGCTTGATTTGCTCCCGCAGCATTGAAGGTAGAAATGTCCCCTACTTTGTTGACATCAATACCTAGCAAACTGTGGGTTTCAATGTTGCGTAGATAGTCCGCGCTAAACACCATTCCGTGTCTGATTTCGCGCTGGATGCCGAAGTTGATCTGCACCGAGCGCGGCGTCTGGTAATTGGGCGCGAACAGAGACGGCCCCGGTACGCCAAGACCCTCGGCCAAGGACGTGCCCACGAAGTTTGGATTTACCGCTGTCGTATCGAAAGTATTTCCAGCGAGGACGTCTTGCCAGAACGACATGATCTGCGGAATCACGTCGCCAACGTGGACGCCGTTGCCGCAAATCCCTGCCGCAGGCGTAATCGTGGTTGCGTTACCACTGGAATCCCTGATGGGCACCGGTTGCGCGCCGCCGCCCAGGCAAGCGCTGGTAACAGCATTGAACGCGCCGGTTCTGAGACGCTCCGGCCGGTCAAACAGCACGTTGTTCCAGATCACGTTCTCATAGAACAGCCCCACGCCGCCTCGAATTACCGTTTTGCCGTTCTTGCTGGGATCCCAAGCAAAGCCTATCTGAGGGGCAAAGTTGGCATTTGCCTGCTTCACAGCGTTTCCATAACCCGGAAATTCTGCGTTGATTTCTGGAATTGCCGGCAGATCACTGTCGGTGCGGCCGGTATCGCGGTTGTAGCGCAGGCCGAGGCTCAGCGTGAGGTTCGGTCTGATTTTCCACGAGTCGCCCACATACAGGCCAATCCGGTTATCTGGGCCCAAACCTCCCGCCGGGAAACCAAGGGCAGACTGCAGGGTGCTGTAACCCTGACCATTGCCTACGCGGAGCCGGTTCACGGGATAGTTCAGAGGATTCGTATCGCCCCCAGGAAACGAACCATGGTTAGCAAAATCCTCGGTGGAACCGGGACAAGGATTGGTAAAGTCTCCTTCGCAATCCCCGAGGCTTCCGCTGGTGGTCCAAGAGACACGAGGAGCGGAGCCATAGAAACTAGCAAATCCACCGCCCTGCACGTGGTTGAAAGAAATTCCATATCGAAGCGTATGGGAGTGATAAATCTTGCTGCCGTCGTACTTGATCTCGCGGTTGGACTGCGGCGTGCTCTGTGGCGCCAGAAGGTTCGGCCCGGCGAAGAACGAACCGGAACTCATCAAGATACCGGTACAGCAGAACGGGAGAGCGTTGTTGCCCAAGGTCGCATCGACAATCTGGTTCTGGAATTTCAGATAGGAGAAGCGAATGCTGTGGCTGAAACTCCCAGAGGTGAAGTCGAACCCGACAACGTGCTGACGGGTTACGTTCCTGGTGTCGTACACGGAAAACCCAAGTCCGAAGGTGGCGAGCAGCGAATCCTTAAAATACGAATAGCGGTAAAACGCTTTGGCGCCGTTGCTCAGGTTGTAATCCAGTTTGCCGATAAGGTTGTCCTCGATGAACGGCTGGCTAAAACCAGCACCCAGGCCAGCGTACGGCGTTCCAGTCAATACAACGGGCGCAAACGAAGCCTGCTTGGTCCGTTCTCCGTCGCCAAAGAAGAAGAGCTTGTTCTTGATCACCGGTCCACCCAGGCGTGCACCATACTGATCGCGCTGGGAATAGAGATCTTGCCCTCCCGACGCGGCCGCAGCCATCGAATGATCGCGGAAGAAGCCAAACGCTTCGCCGTGGAGCGTGTTGGTTCCAGACCGGGTGGTCACGTTGACCGCACCCGAAGAGGTCAGATCCTGAGACAAGTCCAGGGAGGACTGGCTGAGCTGAAACTCGTCGATAGCGCTGGCCGGAATGTCAGCAGTGGTGGTACCAACTGTCTCGTCGCTCACGTCGACGCCGTCCACGTTGACACGTGCGGTACGGCCGAAGCGGCCGCCGAACGAGATTGAGGAATATCCTGCCTTGGTCGGGTCGAAGTTCTGTCCGTCTTGGATCTGCACGCCTGGTTCAAGTTGGGCGAGATCAAGGAAGTTACGGCCATTGACGGGTAGATTCTCAATCTGACTCGACGTCAGAACACCCTGCACCGTCGCCTGCTCGGTATTGACCTGCACCGTGGAGCCCTGGACTTCGATGACCGTGCTCTCCTGGCCGAGGGCCAACTTGGCATTCACGGTGGCGGTGTTGCCGACCTGGACTGTAACGGTCTGGCTGACGGTGCTGAAGCCCTTCGACGAAACCTGCACTCTGTAATTGCCAGGGTCGAGGGGGCCAGAACTGAATGCGCCCGACGAGTTGCTGGTCAGAGTGAACGTCTGATTCGTATCCAGGTCGGTGACGACTACTTTGGCTCCGCCTACGACGGCGCCACTCGGATCGGTCACGGTGCCCACGATGCTCCCAGTGCTGAGCGTGGTTTGAGCTAGCAGTAGCGAGGAGGACACCAGGAATGCGGTCATTAGCGCCAACAGGCAAACTCGGAAGCCCAAGCGCAGGGGATTAGAATTCAACATTGTCCACCTTCCTGTTCGGAATTTTCACAGAACCTCTTACTTCTCGATCTAGCCAGTTTGTTTTGAAAACCGTCGGGCGCGGGATACGCAATCTGCAATCCAACGTCATCGCGTCGTTTAACAAAATTCAGCTCGAGTCGTTACTTCCCCGCGAACCCTGTTTGATTCTTGGCCATCATCACAGCAATTCTCCAGCCAGCCGGATGATATACGACCGGGGCACCTAGCGCTCATTTGTTTCAATCAGTTGCACGTTCCCGTATGTCAAGCAAAGGGGCTGGACCGCCAGGCGCTACCGACAACATATTCCAAATACCGTATTCCTGTTCTGGCAAACCGGATGGACCAGACTTTACTCTGGCATTTACAGATACTTACAAACATCGATAGACAAGTGTTTTCAGCCATCAAGTCTAGGCGTTATGTTTCGAGGTTTACTCCTGTGGCGGGTTCCTCAGAACTCTGATTTCACGGAGTAGTAACCCGCCCGATGGCGCACGCGATAGGCGGCAGCATCCGGCACGCCCGCTACTCTCACTTCGATGCGGCGGAACTCCGAGAGCGACGTGCGCTGCGACGGGTAATACGCCAGCAGATATTGGGTGCGCAGTTCGTCGCTGATCTTGTGGAACGCGTCGTCGAGTTGCGCCGCGGAGGTCGCGTAGTAATACTTGCCCCCCGTATCTTCCGAGAGCTGGATCAGGGCGTGCTCGCCTCCGATTTCGCGTCCAGCGCTACTTTCGATGGGGACGATGATGATCGAGTAGACAATTGCTTCCGCTTCTTCCGCGGCGCGCACGGCTTCTTTGTAGTCGATCTTGCTGATCGTGTCTCCGCCATCGGTGATCAGGACGATGACTTTTCGTCCCTTGCGGTGATCAAGGGCGCGCGCGGCCAGATAAATCGCGTCATACAGAGCGGTGGCGGCGCCCACACGAATGTGGTCAATGCCCTCGTCGATGCGTTTGAGATCCGAGGTATATCCCGGAGTCGATTCGTGTACCACTTCGTTAAAACCGTAGACCGACAGTGCGTCGACGGGACGCAGGATGGCATGGGCGAAGCGCTTGGCCGAGGTCTGTTCGAGTGGCAGATCGTGCCGTGTGCTCAGACTTGTGTCAATGGCAAGCGCGATCGAAAGTGGCAGCGCGGATTCCTTGTCGAAGACCGCGATTTTCTGCTCGCGATCGTCTTCTTTCAGAACGAAATTCTCCCTCAGGAGCCCGCCGATGGGAGCGCCGTGCTCGTCGGTCACGGTCACGAATACGTTGACCAGGTTGACGTCGACCCGGAGCGTGGTTGTCGGCTCGGACTGGTGTTCGGGGCGAGGGGAATTTTGCTGGGCCGGACTTTGCTGCGGCGACGTCTGCTGCGCCCATAGGCCGCTGGAGACAGCCAGCAGGCCGATCAGGAGCAGATTCGTGGCGGGTTTTCTCATCGAGTAATGGAATTATACCTTTGCAGTCGGCGGCCCTCGCCGGCCAAAAACTCTTAACCGCCAAGGTCGCAAAGAACGGCCGCAGAGATCGCGAAGCTTCTGATTCCGTTTCTTCTTTGCGTCCTTTGCGGCTTTTCCCGGCGAACTCTGCGGTTAAAGGCTTTTCCGGACGCGACCAAGAGCTCTAAGCCGCAACGGGCGCGAAGCCAATCTTGCCGTTCGGTTAGATGCGGCTTGCGCTGCCGGGCTGCCTCAGGTCCTGGAATTTGCGCGCGGAATTTCCGCTGGGAAAGGCTCACCATCGGCCCAGACAGCCCCGTCTTCGAAGTGCTCCTTCTTCCAGATGGGCACGGTGCGTTTGAGCGTGTCGATGAGCCATCGGCAGGCATCAAAAGCCGCCGCGCGATGCGCCGACGCAACCGCGATCAGCACGCTGGTCTCGCCGATTTCAAGGCGTCCCAGCCGGTGAACGATGGCAACGTCGCGAATCTGAAACTGTTGCACCGCGTGTGTGGCCAGCGACTCCAGCTGCTCCAGCGCCATCTCTTCGTAGGCTTCGTAATCGAGATAAAGGGTCTTGCGGCCGCGGGTCTGGTTGCGAACCACGCCCTCAAAGACGAGAGCGGCGCCGTCTTCCCCGCGCTTGAGGCCGGCAACAGCGGTTCGCGTGTCAATTGTCTCGCGAACGATCAAAGCGTAGCGCCGGCGTCCCGCCGGCTGTCCGGCGGGCGTCTCGCCCGCCGCATCAGGCGCGCCACCGCTCACTGGCGGCAACAGCGCGACCTCGTCGTCCGGCCTCAATTTCGTATCGGGCCCGGCATATTGTTGGTTCACCGCCAAAGCGAGCGACGGCAGCGATTCTTTGAGGCGCGGAATCTGCGATTCGTAGCGGGCGAGCACATCGCGGACCGAAGCGCCGTCCGGCAGGTCGATGACCTCTACGGGCTTCCCCACCATATCTTTCAAAATGCCGAAGAAGAGGACTCGCACTCGCATCAGGCGTTCAGTTTACCCCGAGTGGCCCGGGCGTCGCTTACAGTCAACGCTGACGTGCTTGAGAATTCTTGCACCAGCGTCACCAGCGCGCTTCTGGATAAACCAATGGCCAGCCTCATGCGGCTGGCCATTGGCTCGTCTTCAGGCTTGCGTCAGCACCTTATCGTGAACCGTTTCCGGTTCTTTCACGGGCTGCGTCGGGTTGAAATCCTGCTTGGGATCCTTCGGCGGCGGCGTAGAGAGTATCTCCGCGGCCGGTCCCTCCGCCACCGCAGGCAGCGAGACCCGCAGGGCCTCGTCGATCGTCTTCACATAATGAACCGTGAAGTTCTCCAGCTGTTCCGGCGTGAGGTCTTCCTCCACGTTCATCTTGTTCTCCGCCGGCAGAATCACGTCGGTCACCCCGGCGCGTTTTGCGGCGAGCACTTTTTCTTTAATCCCGCCGACGGGAAGCACGTTTCCACTCAGCGTAATCTCGCCGGTCATCGCCAGCAGCGGAGTGATGCGCCGCTTGGTCAGCAGCGACACCAGGGCCGTAGCCATGGTCACGCCAGCCGAAGGCCCATCTTTCGGAATCGCGCCTGCCGGCACATGGATGTGTAGATCGTGGTTGGCGAAGAAGTCCTCGGCAACCCCCAGCCGGTCCGCGTTGGACCGCACCCAGGTCAGCGCCGCCTGCATGGATTCCTGCATGACCTGGCCAATCTGTCCGGTCATGGTGAATCCGCCCTTGCCCTTCATGGCGTTGGCTTCGACAAACAGCACGTCGCCGCCCGACGGAGTCCATGCCAGGCCAACCGCCACACCGGGCCGCTCGGTCCGTTCGGCAATTTCTCCTTCGCTGCGAATCTTGATGCCACCGAGAAACTCCTGAATGACTTCCTTGGTGACGATCAGCTTGTCGGTCTTGCCCTCGGCCAATCGCCGCGCCTGCTTGCGACAGATCGTGCCAACGGTGCGTTCCAGGCTGCGCACGCCCGCCTCTCGCGTGTAGTGGCGGATCACGTAGCGCACCGCCTCTTCGGGGAACTCAATCTGCTCGACCGTAATGCCGTTCTCTTCGATCTGGCGCGGAATCAAATACCGAAACGCGATGTGAACTTTTTCTTCCTCGCTGTAGCCCTGCAGTTCGATGATTTCCATACGATCGCGCAACGGCTCGGCAATCGGATCAAGCATGTTGGCCGTCGTAATGAACAACACCTTCGACAGGTCGAACGTCACGTCGAGATAATTGTCGCGGAAACTGAAGTTCTGCTCCGGATCCAGCGCTTCCAGCAGCGCCGACGCTGGATCGCCGCGGAAGTCGCGCCCCACCTTGTCGATTTCGTCGAGCATGAAGACAGGATCTTTCGTCTCCGCGCGGCGAATGCCCTGGATGATCTGCCCGGGCAGCGCCCCGATATAGGTGCGGCGATGTCCGCGAATTTCCGCCTCATCGTGTACCCCGCCCAGCGAAAGCCGCACAAACTTGCGGCCCAAGGCGCGCGCGATCGACTTGCCGAGCGAAGTCTTGCCCACACCCGGAGGCCCAACGAAGCACAGGATTGGCCCCTTCATGTTCGGCTTCAGGCGGCGCACCGAGAGATAGTCGAGAATGCGGTCTTTGACTTTCTCCAGATCGTAGTGATCCGTGTCCAGAATTTCTTTCGCCTTGGGAATCTCGATTTCCTGCCCCGAGGTCTTCGCCCACGGCAGCACGGCAAGCCACTCAATGTAGTTGCGCGTGAGCGAATAATCGGCCGCCATGGGCGACATGCGCGAGAGCCGGCCCAATTCCTTCAGCGCTTCTTTCTTGACCTCGTCGGGCATGCCCGCTTCTTCGATCTTCTTCTTCAGGTCCTCGACGTCGCGCTGGCCTTCGTCCTGCTCGCCCAGCTCTTTCTGAATGGCCTTCATCTGCTCGCGCAGGTAATACTCCCGCTGGGTCTGCTGTACCCGGTCCTGCACTTCACTCTGAATCTTGTTGCGCAGTTGCTGGACTTCGAGTTCCTTGGCGAGGTGCTGGTTGATTTTTTCCAGGCGCACGTGGATGTCGAGGGTCTCCAGCGTGTCCTGCTTGTCGGGAGTCGACAGGGACGGTAGCGATGACGCGATGAAGTCCACCAGGCGGCCGGGCTCGTCGATGTTCATGGCCACCGTCGAGAGTTCGTCCGACAGCGTGGGTGAGCCGGCGACGATCTGCTGGAACAGCGTCAGCACATTGCGCTGCAGCGCTTCGATCTCCGACGTCACGATCGGCGCGGTACCCTCGGGCACGGCAGCATAGTGGGCGCTCATGAACGGCGCCAATTGCGTGAACTCGCCCAGACGCACGCGTTCCAGACCCTCGGCAAAAACGAACAGGCTCTGGTTGGGCATCTTGACGACCTTGTGCACCACGGCGGAGGTTCCCACCGTATAAAGATCGCTGGGCTGCGGGGAGTCTACCCGCGCCTCACGCTGTGCCACCACAATGATGGTCTTGTCTTCGCCCAGAGAATTAATCAGTTGAACCGAACTCTCCCGACCCACAGTCAGGGGCAATACCGCGTGCGGGAACAACACAGTGTCCCGTACCGGCAGCACCGGAAGAGCCCTTTGTTCGTTTGTTTCCTTATTCTTAGGAGTGCGCTCGACGGGCGGCTGCTGGCTCATTAGGTCTCCTTGAGTGTAACTCGCTCAAGTTTAGATGATACTCCTCCGGGAAAGGTTTCAGGAGCCCCCGGAAGTATTCCCGCAAGATCTTGAATTCTATTCTGTTACGCCCTTTGTGGAATGTGCCCAAGGTGCAGAGGCTAACGCGGAGGGTCCCTCGTTGCCAAGGACAAAATGGGGGAAAGGACGAAAGATGCACCTTTGAGGCGTTCTAGCTCCACCTTGTGTTCCAATCCCTTGCACTGCACGCCAAGAAGGGATGCGGCACCCAGCGCCGACAAGTCGACGGCGGACGCAGCTGGGGCAGGGACACGGAATAAGGTGCGTCAACGCCCCACCCATCAGCCAACGCCCTCGACCCTGGCATGGCCTCCACCCACTCGGAGTCGGTTCGGCCCAGCGATCAGGTCTCTAGAAAACGTGCTTGGCGGAATCGCCGCGGAACACCAGCTCCTGGAGCACTCTCTCGTTCTCTGCAGTCAGCTGGTAAATGGTTTGGTCCTGATCTGCCTTCTTCGCGAGCGGAACGAGCGTGCATTTCACTTTGACCTGATCCTTGCCGCGGACTTTCTCAAACACCATGACGTGCTCCTGCCCTTCCATCGTGTGGCGTACCACGTAGTCTCCAGCCGGTAACAGGGCGGTGCCCACCCGAATCGGCGCAACGAACGTGACATGGCTCACGTCGCGGACCCCCATGCTATTTTCTCCAGCCATGGCAATCGTGCCGAGCGCCAGCACGCACATGAAAATGCCCAGAACTTTCAATGAACGCATACTACCTCCTTCTCCTTTAGAATAATTCCGGGTGCCCCGTCGACAGGATCCAGAGGACCTCATCCTGAGGACACCCAATTAAGTCTAGGAGCATGCGTTCTGACCGACTGTGTGTAGGATCACAGCGCGGTGTGACAGCGAACCCCCAGGTTCATTTTGGTATGAACTGAGCCAGTTCGTAGATGCCCAGCTTCCTTTCGAGCTGTGCGACCTGATCGACAACTTTGAAAGAGCCTTCGTCGCCGAACAATTCGTCTTCCTTCTTTTCGAAGTCGTCGCCCAGCTCATCGGCGGGTCGAAGGCGATTCAGGCATGAGTCTCTCCTTGGGTCGATGCTGAGTTTCTTGACGTCAACGCTCCGGAAAAGGGGCGCCCAAATTCAAGCGGCCGGGTAAATCCCCAGAACTTTCACGAACTCTGCAACTTCGCCGAGGTGTCGCAGGGCGTTGCGCGCCGGTTCGTCATCGCCGCGCAAGAAGTCCACATAAAACACATATTCCCACGGCCGCCCGCGCATGGGCCGGGACTCAATCTTGCTCAAGCTGATATCCCGCAGCGCAAACACGCTGAGCGATTTGAAGAGCGCTCCGGGTACATTCTTGACCTGGAAAACAATCGAAGTCTTGTTCGCGCCGCGAGGAATCAGGCGGTGATAGTCCGCACTTCCCTTCTTTTTCCCCGAGGCCCGGCTTCCGCCCGCCCCGCCCAGCTTGCGAATCAAAAAGAAGCGCGTGAAATTGCGCTTGTCATCTTCGATGCTGGACTGAACAATGCTCCCGGAGTATTCGCGCGCGGCCTGGCGTCCGGCGATTCCTGCTGCATCTTTCAACTGGTTGGCCATCACGTGCTTCACGCTGCCGGCCGTATCGTAGAACGGCACCGCCTCGATTTTCGGATGCCGGCGAAAAAAGTCGCGGCACTGGTCGAGCGCCACCGGATGCGACAACACGCGCCGTAACGAACCCAGCCGCGCCCCAGGCATGGCGATCACATTGTGTACGATGCGCAGCAGATATTCCGCCTGAATGAATACCTCGCGCGTAAGCATCAGATCGGCATGCTCCGCCACGGTTCCAGCCAGTGTGTTCTCGATCGGGATAACCGCAGCGCCCACTGATTCCCGCTCCACTCGATCGAACACCTCCGCCGAGCGCGCGCAAGGCACCACCGTGCACCGCGGCAGCATCCGCTCCGCCGCTTCGTGACTGAAGGACCCGAGTTCTCCCTGGATCGCAACCTTCATGTGTCGTCTTAACCTGAATAGGCAAGGTATCTGGAGAAGGCACGCAAGCGCAATTGCATCTTTCGGCTCAACCGGTCAGTTCCTTCTTCATCACCAGCGCGTCCATGCCGTTCGAATAGTAACGTGGCCAGGTCCTGATCACGTTGTAGCCGTGCCGCTTGTAGAACGACAAGGCCGCCAGGTTGTCCACCGCGGTTTCCAACCCCACGGCATGGGATCCGGCGGCACGCAGGCGATCTTCCGCAGCCTGCAGCAGCAGCGACCCCACACCCGAGCGGCGGGCCGCCGCCCTGACGTCGATGGTGATGACGTGTCCGGTTGGGCCCTCGTGTACCACGATGAACCCCTCAGGATTGCCATCTTCGGCGGCTGCCACCAGAGTGAAAGATCCCCGGTGGCGCACGTAGCCCTTGAGTTCCTGCCTCGAATATGCGATCCCCGGCGGGAAGCATTCCTGGTCCATGCGCCAAAGCGTTTCGAAG
Organism: Candidatus Sulfotelmatobacter sp.; assembly: GCA_017883425.1. Taxonomy (GTDB): domain Bacteria; phylum Acidobacteriota; class Terriglobia; order Terriglobales; family Acidobacteriaceae; genus Sulfotelmatobacter. The sequence goes on from JADGNP010000041.1 coordinate 15,532, forward strand.
TCTTCCGGCTTGAAGTCGCGGATGACGAAGGCCACGCCGACATTGTAGCGGGCCAGGCTGGCTGAGGTTGCTGAAACCGCCCGGAGCCTCCTTCTCCGCAGAGGGCCTGGTTTTCCACAGCCCACCCAATCGATTCCCAGAAAAAATCGTAATTGGGGTCTATTGTCCCCTTGCCCCGGCCGCAACCTCGGACGTACCATCGGCATCAGAGGACTGGGTGAAGACGTGGTGGGACGCCTTCTAGTCATCGACGTCGTCAGCGCGGTTGCGGCACTGGGAGCGTGGTACTTCCTTTTTGCCGCCTACAACCGTCGCAAAGGAACCGAGGCGCTGCGCTGGGTGCAGTCGGCCTGCGCCGGCAAAGGACGCATCCTCGACTCGCGTTGGCTCAACAGTTCCCGCCTGCATGCCCGCCTGCAGTTCCCTTCCCGCAGCTTTGAAAACGCCCACGTCACCATGAAGTTCCGGCCGCGCGCTTTGCCGGTCCACTGGCTGCTGAGCTGCTGGCATAAACAGAAAGAGACGCTGACCTTCGAGGCCGACCTGGGCGGCTCGCCCACCTTCCATCTCGAAGTGGTGCGCCATCGCTGGTGCGCTCACAGCCGCGGAGTCACTACCCGCCGCCGCGACGAACGCGAATGGGATATCTACGAACCCGGACCGGTGATTCTGACCACCCGCACGCACTGGAAGCAGGATTCCCCCCCCGAGCTCAATACGCTGATGACGGTGCGCCAACAGGACGTTCTGCAAGTCCGGTTCCGCCCCGAGTCTCCGCAGTTCTCCGCCACCATCTCGCTCGACGCGCTCTATGATCCGCGCACCGCCGCGGACTTCCTCACCACCCTGCGCGAGTTGGCCGCTGGCGCCTCGGCACATCGCCAGTAGTTACGCAATGGGTGCCCCATTTCTCGCGTTCTTTGCGAGAAGTGGGGTCGGTACCTAGTCCAAGCCTCCGGATTATGAAGTAAACTGCCCACATGCCGAGCGCTCGCCAAGGGTCAATCCACCTGTTTCGCTACTCTGGAATTGATGTGTTTCTTCATTGGTCCTGGTTTGTGGTGGCCGCAATCGAAATCCAGCGAACGGGAAGATATTCCTCTCTCACATGGAACGTGCTGGAGTATCTGGCGATTTTTGTGATTGTGACACTCCATGAGTTCGGGCACGCCCTCGCGTGCCGGCAGGTTGGAGGAAGGGCAGATCGGATTGTGCTGTGGCCGCTCGGCGGCGTGGCTTATGTGGACCCACCCCCGCGCCCCGGCGCTACGCTATGGAGCATCGCGGCGGGACCGTTGGTAAATGTCGCATTGTTCCCGGTGTTGCTCGGTGTGTTCCTTCTGGCCCGGTCCTTAGGGTGGGCCACGACCACGCCCGATCTGTACACCTTGGCCAAATGGGTTTTGATAATTGACGTGGGCCTGTTCGCTTTCAATATCCTACCCATTTATCCCCTGGACGGCGGCCAGATCCTTCGCTCCCTGCTGTGGTTTGTACTTGGACGCGCCCGTAGCTTGATGGTAGCCACCGTCCTCGGACTGATCGGTGTCGCCGGTTTCATCGGTCTCGCCCTCTGGAGGCAAGACGTCTGGTTAGGGGCGATCGCCGTCTTCATGTTGATGAACTGCTGGGGCGGCCTGCAACACGCGCGGGCGCTGTTACGTTTCGCAAAGCTGCCGCGTCGCGATGGGTTTGCGTGCCCGAGATGCAAGACCGCGCCACCGGTGGGAGAGTACTGGAAGTGTGGACACTGCGGGCAGCCCTTCGACACATTCCAAACCCGGGCCGCCTGTCCTCACTGCGCGGCCCAGTTTGCTCAGACAAAGTGCCTGGATTGCGGAGCACTCCATCCCATGAATGACTGGATGGTTGGCTCCCTCGTGCCCTCGAGATTTTGACTCAGGTGTGATCCTGCGCACGCGCAACACGTGAGACGACCGGCGCAGCACCCTCTCTTTCCCGAATAAATCTCTTTTATGCTTCTGATCAGCTTTTTCAATTGGCCGCTGCCCGACTCTCGCGCTATCCTTCCTGTTCCAAAGTCAGCGTGTTGAAACCAGCCATTTCAACTTCCCTGTATCCGTGATGTGGTTTTGCTCAAATTATAGTTTCTACATCGAAGGAGACTGAAGGACATCCATGCCCACCGAACTGCGCAATTTCCTGGCACTCTCGTACGATGAACTGGAAGAACTCAACCTCAAGGCGAAGGAGCAGCGCAGGAACCGCGTCGCATCTCACAAGGTCCAGGAGGATCGCCTCAAGTACCTGACCGACGAGAAGCGGATCAAAGCCGTGACCGTGCTGTTCAGCGACCTTGAAGGCCGGCTGCACATGCTCGACTACGACAAGAAGTTCCTGCTCAGGAGTTGGGACAACCTCACCTTTGACGGCTCTTCCATCCGCGGCTTCACTGCGCAACGGGAAAGCGATCTGCGCCTGGGCATCGATTGGGGCGCGTTCTACTGGGCTCCGGCGGACGTCTTCGGCTCCGGCAAGGTGCTGGTGTTCGGCGAAGTCATCGACAAAGGCGGTACCTCCTACTCCGGCGACATTCGCGGCGTGCTCAAGGGATACGCCGACGACCTGCACAAGAAAAAGGGCTACACCCTTAATGCCGCCAATGAAATTGAGGGATTTCTCTTCAAAGGCTCCGACGCCGAGCGCCACTATCACGAAACCGGCAAGTTCGAATACGTCAACACCGGCGGCTACTATCACTCGCTGCCGGGCGATGCCCTGCGCACTTTTATCGACACGACCGCGGAAGTGCAGCGCGCGATGGGCTTCCAGAACGAGAAAGACCATCCCGAAGTTGCGCCTTCGCAATTTGAAATTAACTACGGTTACGGTGAAGTCGTGGCCGCCGCCGATCAGATCCAGCTCTACAAGCTGATCTGCCGCCAGGTCGCGACCCACATGGGGCTGACCGCATCCTTCCTGCCCAAGCCGGTCGTGGGCGTAAACGGCAGCGGCATGCACACCAACGTTTCGATCAGCGAAAACGGCAAGAACTTGTTCTGGGACGCGAAAGGCGAAGAGAAGCTCAGCAAGATGGGCTGGGCCTTCATCGACCGCATCCTCACCCATGGCAACGACATTTGCATTCTGCTGAATCCCAGCGTGAATGCCTATCGCCGTCTCGATCCCCACTTCGAAGCGCCCAACCAGATCAAGGCGTCCGCCGTGGATCGCGGCTCCATGATCCGCATCCCGATCGGCAACGAGAAGAGCATGCGCGTCGAGGTTCGCTCCGTCGCTCCCGACGCGAATCCCTACCTGGTGATGCACTCGATCTTCAAGACCGGCCTCGACGGTGAAACCGCGAAGATCAAGAACCTGCGCCAGGCCGAACGCTACTTGCCCGACAACATCTACGACGCTCTCGCCAACTTCCGCAAAG
>JADGNP010000042.1 GCA_017883425.1 Candidatus Sulfotelmatobacter sp.
GGGCACCACGGAGATGCCCTGGGCCTGTACAATCTGCTTTCCCTGGTTGGTCGCGATGGAGATGGAGGCAGAGTTCGAAAGATAGCTAGCGTGGCCTCCCGTAGATTCGAGACATAAGTATGTACTGTCATCTTGAGCGAAGCGAAAGACCTATGCACTCGCGCGGTCAACTACATAGGTCCTTCGCTTCGCTCAGGATGACAGGGTCGATTTATGGCGCAAACTTGCAAGACACAGCACTAGTGAGGTCATTCTGTTGCGCATTGGTCGCAGCATGTCTCCTTCTGAGTACAACTTCGGGCTGGGCACAGGAGAAGAAAGGTTCCCCAGAGTTGGTCGTAGCTGCGGCGGCCGATTTGAGCACTGCGCTGAAAGAAATCGGCGACGGCTTCGAAAAAAAGACCGGGGTGAAGGTGAAGCTTTCGTTCGGAGCGTCCGGAGCGCTGACCCAGCAGATTCAGAATGGTGCTCCGTTCGATCTGTTCTTCTCGGCGGATATGGATTATCCGCGCCAGCTGATTGCCGCGGGCGCAGCCGACGGGGCAAGTCTGTATCAATATGCGGTCGGAGAGCTGGTGCTCTGGGTTCCGGCGGATTCCTCGCTCGACCTTGAACACAAGGGCATGAATGTTCTGCTCGATCCTTCAGTGAAGAAGATTGCCATTGCCAATCCGCAGCATGCCCCCTATGGCCGGGCTGCGGTGGCGGCTTTGAAGCATGCCGGGGTGTACGATCACGTTGCGGATCGCCTGGTGTTGGGCGAGAACGTCTCGCAGGCGGCGCAGTTCGTGGAGTCGGGCAACGCGCAAGCCGGGTTCGTAGCGCTGGCCCACGCCGTCGCGCCGGGAATGCGCGGCAAAGGAAAGTATTGGGAAGTGCCGGTGGAGTTTTACCCTCCGCTGGCGCAGGGCGCGATTGTGCTTTCGCGCTCCCAGCATAAGAAGGATGCGACTGATTTTTTGGGATACATCAAAACGAAAGAGGCGGTAGAGGTGCTTCGGAAACACGGCTTTACGCTGCCGCAGAATTAGAACAAGCGGTAGCGCCGAACCGGTAGCGCCGGCATCTTGCCGGCTGTCCCGTGGGCGTCTCGCCCTCGGACCGACTGGCGGGGACGCCCGCCGGACAGCCGCCGGGACGGCGGCGCTACAAAACGGCGAGCGGCGAAAGAACAACGCGAGTCACTATGGCAATCGACTGGCAAGCCTTCTGGCTGACGCTGCAACTGGCGATCACGGTATCGGCCATATTGCTGGTGCTTGGTCTGCCCATCGCCTACTGGATTGCCTTCTCCCGCTGGCGCTGGAAGTTTCTGGTAGAAGCGGTGGTAGCGCTGCCCATCGTGCTTCCGCCGACGGTGCTGGGATTCTATGTTCTCGTGGCGCTCGGGCCGCACAGCCCGTTGGGACGTTGGTGGATCGCGCTCACCGGCCACACCCTGGCCTTTACCTTCAGCGGCTTGGTGATTGGTTCGATCCTCTATAGCCTGCCGTTTGCGGTGCAGCCCTTTGCTACCTCATTCGCCGCCGTGGATCGCAAGTTGATTGCAGCTTCGGCGACGCTGGGCGCTTCCCCGCTGCGGACTTTTTTTCGCGTAATCGCCCCACTCTCCCTTCCCGGACTGATCACCGGCATCGCTCTCAGCTTTGCTCACACCATGGGAGAATTCGGCGTCGTGCTGATGGTCGGCGGAAACATTCCCGGCGTCACGCGGACGGTGTCCATTGATATCTTCGACCGGGTGCAGGCCTCCGATTATGCCGCCGCTAATCAGACCGCGCTGCTGTTGCTCGCGTTCAGCTTTACCGTGCTGGCCGTCGTGTACGGGATGAACCGCAAGGCGTGGGTCATCGGACCCGTAAAATAACTTCGACATGAGCGACTCGCGCACCGACGAATCCGCAACCGTTGCCGTTTCGTCGTCCCGTGCCCCGGACAACAAGCCGCCCGGCTCGCTGCTCGTAGCCCGATTCCGCAAGCGCTTCGCCGCGCAAGCCCAGGATTTTGTTTTGGAAGTTGAATTCCAGGCCGCGCCCGGCTTCACTATCCTGTTTGGCCCGTCCGGAGCGGGCAAAACGACTTTGCTCGATTGCGTTGCTGGCTTGGCCACGCCGGACTCGGGATGCATCGCCATCGGCGACCGCGTCCTGTTCGATGCCGCGCAGCGCACCGATCTTCCTGTAGCCAAGCGGCGCGTCGGATACGTATTTCAAAACCTCGCGCTGTTTCCGCATCTGACGGTGGAGCAGAACGTCCAATACGGTCTCATACACATGCCGCAAGCGGAGCGCAAGGAGCGTGCGGCCGCGATTCTGCAGGCATTTCGAATTTCTCATCTTGCGCAGCGCTACCCGTGGGAGATTTCTGGCGGAGAAAGTCAGCGCACGGCGTTAGCCCGAACGCTGGTGACCGACCCCGCCGTCCTGCTTCTCGACGAACCGCTAGCCGCGCTCGACGCGGCGACGAAGGCCAAGATCATTGACGATCTGCGTAGCTGGAACCAGGCGCACCGCATTCCCATCCTGTACGTGACACACAGTCGGGAAGAAGTCTTTGCCCTGGGAGAACGCGTAATTGTCCTCGACGCGGGACGCATCGTGGCCCAGGGCACGCCCCACGAAGTGATCGAAGCGCCGCGGCAGGAGACGGTCGCTCAATTGGTGGGCTTCGAAAACATTTTCGACGCTGTTGTGGAGTCTGTACACCCGGAGCGCGGCACCATGTCCTGCCGCGTGGCGGGAGACGGCGGCCCAATGCTGCTCGAAACCCCTCTGGTGCGGGCAGGCGTGGGCTCCGCGCTGCGCGTGGGAATCCGCGCAGGCGACATCCTGCTGGCAACGGCGCCGCCGGTCGGGTTGAGCGCCCGGAACGTGATTCCGGGACACATCACCTCCCTCGAGCAGCGCGATGTGATTGTATCTGCACGTGTGAATTGCGGCGTGGAGATGGACGTCCACCTCACCCTGGCCGCGCGCGATTCGCTGCAACTGACCCCAGGCCGCGAGGTGTGGCTGGTGATCAAAACGCACTCTTGCCATTTGATGCAGAAGTAAGCAAGAACCTCATTGCATTCTGGCTTCTGCATTTTGTATTTCCATCCGCTCCATCTCGATCACCGCAATCCACTGCCCCTTCCGCTCCTCTGAGAACACAACCCGCCCGCCGAGAACCCGCGCCACGGCCCCTGGCGGCAAGTCGCGGTGGAAGCCGAAGAGTCTGCGCTTCAGTTCCTCCCACGTCTTCCAACGATCCAGCAGCGGATGCGCGGGTTCGTATTTCGTCGAGAACACCAGCGCGACGTCGAAGTGCGAGCGAAACTCGGCAGCCGACAGCACTTCTTCCAGCGAGAAATCTTCGATGCGCACGACTTGCACGGGACGAGTCGTGTAACCGAGCCAGGGGCGGGTCAGTTCGTCCGAAGCCGGCCAGGCTGTGAGCGCATGTGCCATGGGATAGCGGGCTTCGAGGAAGCGTTCTCCATCCTGGTGCAGAACGATGTAATCCCGATAGGCGAGATTATCTTCCGGCGAAAATCCGTAGGGCGGATTCCAGAACCACGCGGCAACGAATGCGACCACAACCACAGCAACAGCCGCGGGCCAATAGCGTAACCGCCTGCGCAGCGTCGAAACCGCAACGATGATCACGAGTGGCACCGCCGGCAGCATATATCGTGCCAGCACAGCGCCGCCGATCAATGCCATGGCCACTACGTACACTTTCACGACAACAAGAAATATCATCTGCACCGGGATCGCGATGCGCCCACGCTCGACGCCGTCATCTTTCATCGGCGGCAGGAGAATCGCCAGAACCATCCCGAGCGTCAGCAGCCACAAATGCAGGTAGCCGAAGGCCTGCCACAGCCGCAGCCCCAGGGCCAACAGGAATCGCAAAGGGTTGAGCGTCGCCGCCACGTTGTAGCGGAAGAACTCCGGATTGCCGAAAACGTATCCCGTGCGGGCATAGTGAAAGGCGTACCACAGCATCAGTATCAGGAGCGGAAGTAAGAGCGGCAAAATCCGTTTCGACGACCGGCTGCCGGGTTCAGAACCCGAGTCCGCCCATAACTCTCGTAGCGCGCTCCCCTTGGGCGCAACGAAACGCAAAACTTCCCATGATGCCAAGGCCGCTGGCGCCAGAATCGCGGTTTCTTTCGCAAGCGCGGCCAGTGAGAACCAGATCGCGACCGCGACCCTACGATCCTCCAGATAAGCACACAGGCCCCAGAACGTGAGCCCCGCCGCGGCCAGATCCACCTGGGCCAGCGAGCTTTGCACGAAGAAGACCGGGTACAACGCCGTACACAATGTGGAGGCGATCGCCACCTGCGTATTCGCCACGCGCTCGGCCAGGCGAAACACTCCCAGCAGCGCGAATGCAGCGACCACCAGCATCGCCGCTCGCGTCACCACCGGCACGTAGCCCACGCACTTCCACCACAGGGCGACCCAGGCCAGCACCAGCGGCGGATGCGCATTCGATACTGTCGTATGCGGAATCAGACTCCCGCTGAGCAGCAGGTCGCGGGCAGCAGGCACGTAGTATCCCGCTTCGTCCCAAAAGTATGGAAGCTGCAGCAACGGAACGTGCAGCAGAAAGATTCCAACCAAGATGATCGCGAATACGAAGGCAGGATGCGGACGGGAAGATCGCATGGGAGAAGTCATTCTATCCCTGGAAACGACGCTCTATCCACAGAGACGGTGCTGGCAACGTCTCTCTCACCATCCTGCGGAATGGCGTAAGCAGAGACGCAGCGAGCCACGTCTCTCCCACGCAGGGACACTTAGTGCACCTGCCCCTGCGGACTCATGCGCGGGTCAAGCTTGATCTCCCCGAAGGCGCTTTCGTATCCGGCCACGTTCTGCTGCAGAAGTCCCAGCAGCGCCTTGGCCTGCTGCGGGCTCAGGTAGATGCCCTGGAAGTTCTTGATCTCGACATGGGTCTCGCTTTGTTGCTGCAGTGTGCCGAAAACCAGAAAGAAGTCCCAGATGTTGACGCGCATCTGCACGCTGTTGGCATAATCTTCGCGGTAGTCGGAGCCGTTGGTTAACTTCACGTTGGGTTGCGTCGGATTGCTCATAGGCGGAAGTGTAAATCAGTTGGTGGCCGGGAAGGAACGGGCCGGCGGAAGAAGTGAGGGGGGAAGCCTCAGTATTGGTGCAGCTGACAAAAACTGTCAGGCAGTTGATGGTTTGCGGCTGGTCCCAGGGTGGCGCATCCTGTGCCCGATACCGACTTTGGTTTGGCTTTCCACTGAAAATACAAGACTTACGGGCACGCCCCTCATTACTTTGGGAAGTACCTTATGGCGCGGAAAGTGCGGTAGAGTTTAGGTGCTCCGGGGAAACGGAGACTGTGCGGGCTACTTATGACCCAAAATAACGATCACGGGATGATGGAAGAAATCGTCCTTCCCGAGCATCTCCTCCCCTTGGGATCCGTGCTGGGCCAGGGAGTGACGGCGCTGGACCTGTGCATGGTCCTGGCCAAGATTTTTCGCGTGCAGTACAACGAAGTCGCGTTGTTGCGGCTGGAGGGCGGGCTGCTGCGCTTTGTGTTCCCGGAATACCTGCGGACCACGGGTGCCATTCCGTTGTCCAGCAAAGCCGTGGCGGCCCATACCGCGCTGAGCAAGAAGGCAGAGATCTTCAACAACTTTGCCCGGGTCAAGCACGCCAGCATCTTTGAGACCATCAAAGCCGACGCGAACAGTTCCGACGAACCGGCCGCGCCCTCGCCCATTCAGAAACTCATGTCCGTGCCCATCATGAGCCCGGATTCGGCGGTGGTGGGCGTGATTCAGATCTCCCGCAAGGGACTCGATCCGAAATTTGCCCAGGATTTCAGCCGCGAAGACCTGCACGACCTGGAGTTGGCGGCTGGACTGCTGGCCACCGCTCCCGCGTTGCTGGCGAACTAATTGCCGTGTCTCATTAATGATCTGAAATAACGCGAGACGCCTCCCGGAATCGCCGCCCAGCTTTCCTTTGCGTCCTTCGCGACCCCTCGGCGATCTCTGCGGTTAAAAGCTTCTCCCTGCCGCCCATGGCAGATTCACTCAGCCCTGCAGCGGAACCCGCAGATCCGTTCCCGTCATCTCTTTCGGTTCGTCGACCCCGAGCATGCCCAGCAGCGTAGGCGAAATATCGCGCAGCGATCCGCCGGGCTTCAGCGTGAACTGTTTCGCATCTTCCGAAACCACGATGAACGGCACCGGGTTGGTCGTGTGCGCGGTGTGCGGTCCTCCCGTCGCCGGATCGATCATCAACTCGGCATTGCCATGATCGGCGGTGATCAACATGGCTCCGCCTTTGGCCCGAACCGCAGCCTCAATGCGGCCGAGGCAGGCGTCCACGGTTTCGACCGCTTTGATCGTCGGTTCAATCTTGCCGGAATGGCCCACCATGTCGGCATTGGCAAAGTTCACGATCATCACATCGAACGTCCCTTCCTCGGTGGCCTTCACCACCGCGTCGGCAATACCCGCCGCGCTCATCTCCGGCTTCAGATCGTAAGTCGCGACCTTGGGCGATTGCACCATCACGCGCTCTTCTCCGGGGAACGGCTGTTCCACGCCGCCATTGAAAAAATAAGTGACGTGCGCGTACTTCTCCGTCTCCGCTACCCGCAGGTTGCGCATTTTCTGATTGCCCATCACGTTGGCCAGAATGTTCGCCATCGACTCCGCCGGGACCACCACCGGCAGGCTGAAACTCTTGTCGTAGCGCGTCATGCAGACGTAACGCAGATTCTTCGGCACGCGGTCGCGCGGAATCGTCGCATCCAGATCGGCCGCACCCGGAAGGTCGCTGCCGCCCTTGTCGTTGAGTCCGCTGTTGCGAGTCAGAGCCCGCGTGATCTGGCGAACCCGGTCGGCGCGGAAATTGAAGCAGATACAGGCGTCATCGTCGCGAATGGTGGCCAGCGCCTGGCCGCGGCTGTCAGTACAGACGAAGGGCAGCGTGAATTCATCGGTCACTCCCTTGTTGTAGGAGTCTTTCATCCCCTGCACCGGATCGGCGCACTTACCGCCCTCCGCGTCGGCGAAAACCATCGCGTTGTAAGCCTTGGCAATGCGTTCCCAACGCCGGTCGCGGTCCATGGCGTAGTAGCGGCCGTTCACCGTCGCGATCTTGCCGCAGTTGTACTCGCGCATTTTCTGCTGCAGCTGTTCCAGGTATCCAGCGCCGTTGGTGGGCAGGGTGTCGCGCCCGTCCATGAAGGCGTGCACGAACACACGTTCGAGCCCATTCTGCTTCGCCATCTTCAACAGGGCATTAAGATGCGCCTGCTGCGAGTGCACGCCTCCGTCCGAAACCAGCCCGAACATATGCAACCGGCGTTCGCCCGTGCGTGCATGCTTCATGGCGTCGAGCAGCACGGGATGCGAGAACAATTCCCCGTTCTGGATCATCAGATCGATGCGCGTGATGTCCATGTGCACGATGCGCCCAGCGCCAATGTTGAGATGCCCAACCTCGCTGTTTCCCATCTGCCCCTCGGGCAGTCCGACAAACGGCCCGCTGGTATGAATGAGCGTATTGGGATACTCCCGCAGCAGCCGGTCGTAAGTGGGCTTGCGGGCGAGGGCAATGGCGTTGGCCTTGGTTTCGGCTCGATAACCCCAGCCGTCGAGAATCGTGAGTACTAAAGGTTTCGGGCGAGTCATTTATCGAAGAGTTCCTGCGCTAATCGTGAGCGATCGACCCCGAGGTAAGCTGCCACACGGGAGATGATTGCATTAAGGGTTCCGAGTCTTAGTGTCTTGTGCGCCGGCACAGTAACTTGGTGCGGAGTTCCCTGGACGACGGTTCTCAGTTGGATGTGGCTGCCGGACTGTCGGACGATTTCGTACCCATACCGGCGAAGTAATTTCGCCAACTCGTGACCGGACAGATCACGAGGCAACCTCAAACGGGAAGGACCTCGTCCTTTACCATGTGCAAGCGAATAACTGCGGGCGCTGAATTCTCGTCGAAGTGACACCGAACGGCGTCGCGCACCATCTCACGCAACTCGTCCATTGTTTCGCCTTGCGTGAAAATGTCATGACCTAGAGCTTGCGCCTCGTATCCGCCTTCGGGCGACTCCAGCACCGAAAAAATGATCTCGCTATCTGGCATGGCTGAAATTATACCGCCCTGTCGAGGTATCCCCCCTCCCCCCTGATCCATTGGAATCATCATAGTGCGGAGAAAATGGTAAAAAATCTTAGGGCTGCAACAACTTACGGGCAAAATATTGACAACACAAGACTTAGGATGGCTGCGTTCGATCTCGCTACACCGCCTCCGCGACCATAATCGGCTGCTAGGGCTGTGGAAGGCAAGGTTAGATGTCACAGAGGGCTGTGGGAATCGCACTACCAGATTGTGCCGTGTCATCTGCCCATTGTGCGCTCCCGCATCCGCCTCTTCGCCGAGTTGGCGCAGCAGTTTGCCTCGTTTACCAGCATGGCTATCGGTGACGCGAAAACGCACGCTCTTCCCCGGCTCACCCTCCGCAATTCAGCGCCTTCAACAGAAACCGCGCCCCGCGCCCCGACATTTGCCTCACTTCTGCGGTGCATCGGTCTTCTGCTCGGATCGCTTGAGCGCGCCGTCGATCTCCGCCTGGATTCGAGGATAGACCGCCCGCATGGTCTCCGCTGTCACCGCAGGCATCTCGTGGAGAAACTTCTGCCCTGCCGGAGAAGAATAAAACGCAGTCAATGCGTCGATCTCAGACTTCGTAAAGTGCCGCTGGTACACCGGGACCATGTCGTTCAGCATTTCATCCAGGGGAAAGTTCTTGATGAGATCCTCCGACTCGCGGTCCATGCGCGCCAGATCTGCTTCGGTCACTTCCGGATGCTTCTTCTTGAGCTGCTCGCGGTTCAGACTCTGCATCTGTGCGAATAACTGCTGCATCATCTGGGTCATCTGCTCGCGGCTGGCCATGACGTCAAAGAGCTTCTTGACGTCTTCCCTGGAAGCCGCGTCCGGAGCGATCGAGACGGTAGTCTGCGCACCGGCGCATACGGACAAAGCGAAAAGACACGCGCACAGCAATGACTTCAATCTCATCGAGGACTCCGCCTTACAAGAATGACTACCCGTTCAGCCCTTATAGTTCAGCGCCTTCAGACCCAAAAACTTCGCCGCCGGCCCCAACTCTTCCTCAATCCTCAGCAACTGGTTGTACTTGGCAATGCGGTCGGTACGCGACGCCGACCCGGTCTTGATCTGTCCCGCTCCAGTCGCCACCGCGAGATCCGCAATGAACGTGTCTTCCGTCTCGCCCGAGCGATGCGAGATCACCGACGTATACCCGTTCCGCCGCGCCAGATCGATCGCATCCAGAGTCTCGCTGACCGTCCCGATCTGATTGACCTTGACGAGGATCGAATTGGCCACGCCCTTGTCGATTCCCTCCTGCAGGAACTGAATGTTCGTCACGAAAATATCGTCGCCCACGAGTTGAATCTTCCCGCCAAGTTCTTTCGTCAGCTTCTGCCAGCCGTCCCAGTCGTTCTCGGCCAGCCCGTCTTCAAGCGACACGATGGGATAGTCCTTCACCCACTTCGCCCAGAACGCGACCATCTCGTCGGAACTCTTGGCCGACTTGTCCGATTTCTTGAACACATACTTGCCATCCTGAAAGAACTCACTGGCCGCCGGATCGAGCGCAATGGCAATCTCCTGGCCCGGCTTATAGCCAGCCTTCGAGATCGCTTCCAGCACGACTTCGATCGCCTCTACGTTCGACTTCACCGACGGAGCAAAGCCGCCTTCATCGCCAACGGCAGTGTTGTAGCCGCGCTGCTTCAGCACTCCTTTGAGCGTATGGAAAACCTCCACACCCCAGCGCAGTGCCTCATGAAATGAGGGCGCCCCCACGGGCATCACCATGAATTCCTGGAAGTCAACGTTATTGTCGGCATGCGCCCCGCCGTTCAGGATGTTCATCATGGGAGTGGGCAGAGTATTGGCCCCGGCTCCGCCGAGATAGCGATAGAGCGGTATATCGAGGCTCTGTGCCGACGCGCGCGCCGCTGCCATCGAAACCGCCAGGATGGCATTCGCGCCCAGCCGCCCTTTGTTCTCGGTGCCATCCAGCGCGATCATCTTGCTGTCTAACCCTCGCTGATCGAACCCATCCCAGTTCGCCAGGGCTTCGGCGATCTCACCGTTGACGTTCTCGACCGCCTTGAGCACGCCTTTGCCCAGAAACCGGTTGGTATCTTCGTCGCGCAACTCGACCGCCTCGTGCTCGCCGGTCGACGCCCCACTGGGAACGATCGCACGGCCCATCGTGCCATCCGCAAGAAACACCTCGGCTTCAATCGTTGGATTGCCGCGTGAGTCCAGAACTTCTCGTGCATGAATCGCTGCAATATTTGACATAGATAGGTTCTCTTTCCTCGACTTTATGATTTCAATACCGCTTGCGGGTCATAAACCCGGTTGAATGGTCACTGTTCACCGCGATCCGGCGCCCGTACGGTCGCCATGACCCGCATAAGTCTTGCCCATGCTGTGATGCGAAACCAACGATTATATCGGATGGCCATGAACGCAGTGTGACGCCGGACACACCCTTTAGCGGCGATTTCCGCCTTCGGGATCGTCCATCCGGCCACCGCCGCCGCGCCCTTATCTCCTGTGGTTCCCCTGTCCCGCCAGCTTGTTGTCGCGGCCATGCGCAAAGACTAGAGTCAAGAGATAGAATACTGTTCGGGAATTTGAGGAGGCACGATGAAGAAATGGATCGCTCTACCCTGCGTCCTGCTGCTGGCCGGTGTGCTTGCAGCCCAGACCAGTTCGCCCGTACCCGCAGGGACTGCCCTGATGGTCCGGCTCGACACCACCCTCGCGACCTTCAGCAACCGAGTCGGCGATCCCTTCCAGGCAAAAATCACCCAGGCAGTCGTGGTCAACGGCAATACATTGATCCCCGTGGGAGCGAGAGTCGAGGGCCGCGTCACCAAGGTGAGTGAGCCCCGCCGCATCTCGGGCAAGCCCACCATCGGAATTCTCCCCGAAGCTGTGATTCTCCCCACCGGAGAGCGCTACTACCTCGACGCTACCTTGATCGACACCAACATCCACGGCTCCGACGTGAGCGCTGAAGGCCAGTTCAGGGGCTCAGGCCACGACCGCCGCGACACCATCGAAACCGGCGGCGGCACTGCCGGTGGCATGCTCATTGGCGGACTGATCGGCGGAGGCCCGGGCATCCTGATTGGCGGCGCCGTGGGCGCGGGTTCTACTACCGTGCATTGGCTCGCCAAGCACCGCTCTGCGACTCTGCCGGCTGGCACCGAACTCACTCTGGAATTGAATCGCCCGCTGACGGTGGGCACCGCGCCTGCAAGCGGCGGCAGCAAGTAGGCAGATATTCGCTAAGAACCTCTTCTAGACGCCGGAGAGCGCAAGCTTCCGGCGTCTTCGTTGTTGCTGGCCTTATGGAAGAATGTGTTTATGAGAATCACGCTCGACATTCCGGACCAGCTTCATTCAAAGCTAGCGAAGAAGGTGCATCAGGAAGGCATCACTGTCAACGCTCTGATACTCCGTTCTATACAGGCCATGCTCGAGGTTAAAGCGAAGCCGGCAGGTGTTCGCAAACTCCCTGTGATCGAGTCCAAAAGGCCAGGATCGTTGCGCCTCGATAATACGAAAATCTTCGAACTCATCGATTTTCCCTAAGCGTGGCCGTCGAACTCGCACTCCTCACGCCCCGAAAATCAAATCTCCCTCACTCAGAACCTGCAGCTCGATCCACCCTTCCAGCGGCAACGAATCCACCGGCAGACGGTTCTGCCACAGGCTGAAGCGCAGGCGGAGCCTGCTGGTGGCCGCCACGGCAACGGCCTTGCGCTCCGCCGCTCGTTCCGCCGGGGCCGCGCTCGGAGTCGCCAGCAGCCACGCCAGCGGCACCTTGAATTCAAAGTTCCGCAGCAGCGCCAGCTTCACATGTTCGTCCGGTTGAGAGGACGACGCCGTCACCAGTTCCTCCGACCCGTTCTCGATCTTCCAGCCCTTGAGCGTCCGCTCGTGCACCGAGGCCTCGACCCGCAGCGCACGCCGTGGACGCAGTTCACCGCTGGCCCACGACTCCACGTTCACGACCAGATCAAAATCCCCTTCGGGAACCTTGTCCTTGAAATCCAACCGCCCATACACATGGGTGGAATCGATGCCGACGTACACCGAATCCAGCAGAAACTGTTTGCCGTGCATCGCGCCCGAGCGGTTATCGGCGGTATAAATGGCCGCGCCCATCCACTCGAAGTAGCGCACCTTGTCGCCCGTGACTCGCGGATGAATGTAAGCTGTCTGCGGCACAAAGGACGGGCGCACCTCCGCCCCAGCGATGGGCTGTGCCAGAGAGTCCGGCGGAACCGCTCCCAGCGCCTGATACACGTTCGAAAGGTGCTTGCGGTAGAGTTCGTCAAAATCGCGGTCGTTGGCCGAATGATGTTCCGGCCCGTACCACCAGTTCCAGTCGCTGCCTTCGGCAATCAGAATCTCCTCGAAGGCCAGCTTGCGCTGCTCCTCGGTCGCGCGCGCCGCATGCTGCGCGTAAAACTCGCGCGCGTGGTGCAGGTAGTCCCAGGCCCGATTGTCCTCCGGCGCGCCGATCCACACGTTAAAGTTCGCACCGATCCACGACCCGGGCACCAGCGAAGTCATTTTGCCGAAATCCTTGTGCCGCGCAATCGCCTCGGAAACCGTAACCGCCTCCACCCCCGCCTCGCGCTGCAGCCCGTCGTAGAAGTACCGCAGAAATTCGCGCCCCGACTTCGGGTAGTATTCCCAGGCATTCTCGCCATCAAGAATGATCGACACCACGGCATCGCGTCCCTTGGCCAGCACCGGCTTGGCCGCTTCCTTGATGTTGCCAATCAGATGCTGCGCCGCCTCCGCCGGAGGCATGCCGGAATACACGAACCCGATCAGATCGGAAATCGTGTGATCGCGAAACACCAGATGCATCGCCGCCGTGCCGTTCTCGTAGCGATGGATGTTGTAGAGTTTCTCCGCCAAGTTACCGGGCAAACGCCCGTTGCCGTCGCGGGCGAAGAACGATCCTGTGCTCCGTCCCAGCACGCCTTCGTCGGTAGCCATCCACTTCACGCCCACGCTATGCGCGATGGCCAGCACCTCTTCTGAAAGGCTGCCTTCCGACGGCCACACGCCCTTGGGCCGCAGGCCGAAAACCTTCTCGTGCAGATCGAGACCGCGCGTAAGCTGTTCGCGCGCGTCTTCCGGATGGCGATACCGGTTCTGCGGCAGCGCCAATCCCGGGGACGACACCGCCCCCGCGCTGGTATCGCACACCAGCGGCAGAATGGGGTGATAGAACGGCGTGGTCGAGAGCTCAATCGATCCCTGCTTCGCCGCCTCGGCGTGCGCCGGCAGCACCCTGCCCAGCAACTCCCTCTCGCGCGCGATGACCAGCTTCTGATCGTCGAGCGAGTAGTTGTGCCCTTTGGCCACCAGCGCCGCCACGTCCTTCTCTTCCAGAAAGAATTCGTCGAACCACGCAATCTGCGACAAGACCTGCAGGTCGGTAAGATCCTGCGGCTGAAAATACCGCTCCGCGCGCTCCGGATGATCGCCATGCTCGCGAAACCGTTCCCACAATTCGTGGTACCGGGGATAGCGCCCAATCAGTTTCTGCGGATTCGCCTGAAACAGATACTGCAGCGCGAAGCGCCGCTCCTCCTGCGACAGATCCTTCGCCGGCTTGGCCGCCACGCTTAGAAATGGATCCTGCGCCGTCCCCGCGACATAGTCTTGAATCTGCACCATCAGCGACGGCACCAGGTTGAAATTCTGGTGGACGCTGGGAAACTCGTCCAGCAGCTTGACCATGCCGTAATAGTCTTTGAGCGCGTGCAGCCGCGTCCACGGCAGACGATATTCACCCGTGACCAGATCCTTGTAGAACGGCTGGTGCTGGTGCCAGACAAGAATGACGCGTAAGGCAGGCATGGCTGAACTGGTCAGTCTAGCATGTGGATTTTCTGGACCATACGCACGAAAGGCTGCGGTTACAGAGCACGGAGGAAGGAGGACATGCTTTCTCTCAGACTGCCGTCACTTGCCACTGGAAGCTGCCGAATTCGGCGAGCTTCCGGAAATCCCGCTCATTCGTCGTAAGCACTCGGATCCCGCGTCTCCCCGCGCTCATCGCGATCAGTGCATCATTGGTCAGGCGTCCTTGACCGATCTGCTCATAGTCATACTTGGCCGCCAGCCGGGAGAGCACTCGCCCCGCTTCCGTCCAGTCGCCGAGATTCGGCACCAGAACTCGTTTCGCTCGATCAAAGTCCCGTTCCAGTCGTTCCACCAGATGATGGCCACGATCGCCTGCACCGGCGTAAAGTTCTTCGAGCACGACCGCACTCAGCCACACAACCGAGCCAGAATCTAAGCGTCGGATAGACAGGACCCCATCGTCGCCACTCCGCAGAGCAGCAACGTATATGGAAGTATCGAAAAGGGCAGACTGCACCTAATCACCCAACTTTCCGTACACGTCCTTTATTTCAACCCCGCTCCTGACGAACCTCTCATTTGCCTCGGACACCAGCCGGTTCTTCTCGTGTTCGTCAATCGCGAAATCCAGGGCACGCTCGATCGTCTCAGTCTCGGTCTTGGCCTTAAAGACCTTCTGGGCGCGCCTGATTTTCGCCGCATCGAGTTGAAAATGCTTGTGCGAGCGATTTCTTGCAGTAGCCATAACAATGCCTCTCTTCCGCTAGGATACCAACGGATGTACATAGAGTCTATAACTATGTACATCAAGAAGTTGACGGCTTTCCAGGGCTTGCGAACGTCGATGGGATGGTTGCTTACATATCCATGCGTATCCGCTCCCTTCTTCCGGTAAACTAAAGCGTGCCTGCATACCGCCCAGCCCATGAGCCCTGAACCCACACTCGCCAGCCCTCAGCTCCTCACCGACCAGGATCTCTACCTCTTCAACGAGGGCAGCAACTACCGCATGTACGACAAGATGGGTGCCCACCTCGTCACCCACAATGGCGAGTCCGGCGCTGTTTTCAGCGTGTGGGCGCCGAATGCGCGCTCCGTCTCGGTCGTGGGCAGCTTCAACGGGTGGGATTCCAAATCTCATCGGCTCAGCCCCCGCGCCTCCTCGGGCATCTGGGAAGGATTCATCCCCCGCGTAACTCGCGGCGCACTCTACAAGTTCCACATCGAATCGCAGCGCCACGGATACCGCGTCGACAAAGCCGACCCGCTCGGCGTGCTGCACGAGAAGCCTCCGCGCACCGCCTCGGTCGTCTGGGACCTCGACTACCAGTGGAGCGACCACGACTGGATGCAGCAGCGTGCCGCCCGCAACTCGCTGCGCGCGCCGCAGGCAGTTTACGAGGTGCATCTGGGCTCGTGGATGCGCGTCCCCGAAGAGCACAACCGCCCGCTCACCTACCGCGAGACTGCGCCGCGTCTGGCCCAATACGTCGGCCAATTGGGCTTCACTCACGTCGAGTTCATGCCCGTGATGGAACATCCCTTCTACGGTTCCTGGGGATATCAGACCACCGGATACTTCGCGCCCACCTCGCGCTACGGCACACCGCAGGATTTCATGTTCCTGGTCGACTACCTGCACCAGCACGGTATCGGTGTCATCCTCGACTGGGTGCCGTCGCACTTCCCTTCCGACGCCCACGGTCTCGCCTACTTCGACGGCACGCACCTCTACGAGCACTCCGACTCGCGCCAGGGATTTCATCCCGACTGGAAGACGCACATCTTCAACTACGGCCGCGCCGAAGTGCGCAGCTTTCTGATGTCGAGCGCCATGTTCTGGCTCGACAAATATCACATCGACGGCCTGCGCGTGGATGCGGTCGCCTCCATGCTGTATCTCGACTACTCGCGCAAGCAGGGTGAATGGATCGCCAACAAGTTCGGTGGACGCGAAAACCTCGACGCCATCGACTTCCTCCGCCGCTTCAATCAGGAAGCCTACAAAGAGCATCCCGAGATTCAGACCACGGCCGAGGAATCCACCTCCTGGCCCATGGTCTCCAAGCCCGTCTACGTCGGCGGCCTCGGCTTCGGCCTGAAGTGGGACATGGGCTGGATGCACGACACTCTCCGCTATTTCCAGAACGATCCCATCCACCGCAAGTATCACCACAACGATCTCACTTTCCGCAGTCTCTATTCGTTTCACGAAAATTTCCTGCTGCCGCTCTCGCACGACGAGGTCGTCCACGGCAAAGGATCGCTGATCGGCAAGATGCCCGGCGACGAATGGCAGCGCTTCGCCAACCTGCGTCTGCTGTTCGCCTACATGTACGCCCAGCCCGGCAAGAAGCTGCTCTTCATGGGTTGCGAATTTGGTCAAGTCCGCGAATGGACCCACGACTCCAGTCTCGAATGGCACGTGCTGCAGTACCAAGTCCATCGCGGGGTGCAGACCTGGATGGAGCAGTTGAACCGCTTCTACCGCAGCGAACCCGCCATGCACCTGCTCGACAATAATCCTGCCGGAATCGAGTGGGTCGACTGCAACGACAACGCCACCAGCACGATTTCCCTGTTGCGCAAAAGCGAGTCGGCGCAAGACACCGTGCTCGTGGTGTGCAACTTCACACCTGTGCCTCGCATGGAGTACCGCGTCGGCGTCCCCCACGGCGGCTACTGGCGCGAAATGCTTAACAGCGACGCCCGCGAATACGCCGGCAGCGGCCTGGGCAACCTGGGCGGAGTGCTCGCGGAAGAAATCCCCACCCACGGCCGCCCCTTTTCGCTGAAGCTAACTCTCCCCCCGCTGGCCGCATTGTTCTTCAAAGCACAATAGGGCGAATTCCTCACAGCCCATGTGGAGACAGCCGCCTCGGCTGTCCCGCCAGGGCGAAGCCCGGCGGCCCCGAAGACGAATCGCGAGTCGAAGGGGCGAACCCCGGCGGCCCTGGAGAACACCGTAGAGACGTAGCTTGCTACGTCTTTGCAGGACTCACCGCTCAACCGGGATCTAGCCATACTTTCGATCATAATTAGGTCAGTGACCGGTATCACGGCGCACTTTCTGCCAGGCGTGGTAAGAAATAGGCGTTCTTTCGGCAGCGACACTCGCCGTTTTGCACCTCCTTGAAGGGGGGCCCGTGAAGCCAAGGTTCGCCTGTTCGCTTTATTGGGTCAGTTGCATCATCACTCTGTCTTTCTCCGCTCTTCTGAGCACCGACAAGAAGACTTCTCCTGGCGTCACCTGCCACGCTCTGGAGTTCTCCGAGAAAACCGTATTCGGCAGGAAAATCAAGTTCTGTGCCGAAGTGGATCAGGTAGGAATTCTTTTCCGGTACCTGCAGCAAGCCGGATCGACGGCATGACGTAGCAGTGATGAGCTGCTGCGTGGGCCCGCCATCTCAGCACGTTTCAGCAAGAAGAGCCAGTAGGAGGCTTCCATGGGCGCGCATACTCACCTGCTACACCACCGACATTTCGGCAATACTTGGCGGATATGGCTTGCTGAATTAGGCGTTGTCATCCTGGCAGTCCTCGGACTGTATTGCGCCATCTCCGAATGGCTCCACGGCGATGTCGACGGGGGCCTCATTGCGCTCGGTTGGCTGGCGGGGACAGCAACCATCTATGCCTTTGGCTACCTCTGGTGCCTGCCGGACGTGCTGGGAGGAATCGCTCCCGATCAGAGTAGAACTCTCCGGCAGAGATGGTCGGATTTTGCGCTTCTATCCACTTTCATCGCGATCCTGGTAATTGCTGCCGCCTACGTCCGGGCCATCTGGGTTAATTACTCGGAGGTAAGTCTGGCTTTCGCTTTGGCGCTTGTCCTGGCCAGTTGTTGGCTCCTGCCGGCATGCGTGGTGGCGAGCGAAAAATATCTAGGCTGGACAATGCCCTGCAGCGAAGGCGAAGGCGGCGTGGGTTGGCGCGCTGGGGTCCGCGGTGCAACCAGGAACTGGGGCAATTGGCTAATCAATGCGCTGGGCGTCACGCGGGCCGTGGTGATCGGCGCTCTCCTGGCGCTCATGAGCCTGATCGTTGTGGTTCGAGGGGAAATCTTCGGGCCAGACTACAAGGGCTATGAGATTGTCGCCGGCAGCGGAGCGTGGCCGATTGTGGAAGGCATGGGCCAGTCTGCAGTTGTGGTCATGTTGGTGCAGGTGCATCGTGGGTTTTATGTATTAGGCCTCGTGGTTGCAGCTCTGGCACTAGCAGGCCTTGTGCCGGGACGCCTGGTTAGGATCATCCCAAGCCGGATTCTCGCAGTCCTGGCCGGGGCGATTGCTCTGTTTGAGATAACAAATGTCGCCGTCGTCAGCGGGGGCGTCTATGAGTTATTCCTGACGGGGGCATGGACCTGGATCATTCCCGTAGTCATATTAACCTGGGCTGTTCCCCCAATCGTCTGGCTGATGGGCATACGCAACCGCCAGGATAACTGGGACCACACCCGCCTTTCGGTCATGGTGTTTTACCTTCCCATCTTTTTCCAGGGGTTCGCTTTCTCAGTGTTCCTCACATATTTCTCTCCGGGCTTCGGTAGCTTCCTTGTCGGGATGCTGCTGGTGTGGTGGGGACTGGTCCAACGACAGCGGGAGATCGCATCGCGGCAGGATCCGCACGCGCCTTAGCGGTTGCCGGGTGCCCCATTTCTCGCGTACTTTGCGAGAAGTGGGGACGGCGAGTTAGCGCAGAAGTTTCGCTCCTTCACCCGTCACCCAAAGGCCTGGTATTCCTCCCAGAACGCAGGCCAAGGCAAACGCGGCCCGCCGCACACAAAGATGTCGGGATGATCCTGGCTCTCCTCGTTGTGGACGCCTAAGGCATTCCCGTTGTGCCCCGCCACCCGGCACGAAGTGAACATCCGATCCACATATCTCTGCGACAGGCCGATCACGATCAGCGTCGACGGTGGCGGCACAGGA
>JADGNP010000363.1 GCA_017883425.1 Candidatus Sulfotelmatobacter sp.
CCATGCGACCCTTTCCATCGAAAGCTCCGACAGCTTCGTTGCCTCCGCTGCCGCTTCGATTGCTACCGGGTGGAGCGAACCAGTTCCCGGGCGGGAGTTTCACCCGCTGAAGTCCAGCGCCTTTCACGGCGCACTATTACGCCAACTGACACGGCTTCAACGTTTGGCCTCAACCCATGTTCGGAATATTTTGATGATGTCTCCGAGGTTCAACGCACCGCCGAAACCTTCAAAGTGGCGACCGGGCGGGAACGGACGAGCAAGCGCCCTCTCTTTCCGTTCCGTCACGCGGCAATGGACCCAGTTTGTGTCGCTGACTGCAGTCTTTGCAGGCTCAAATGGAGTGGAGGCTAATTCTGTACCCTCCACATCTATCTTCACGCTCCAGCCGGGGTTGTCTAGGGTCTCTATCTTGACGCCAAACCCGTGCTCCCACTCGCCGTCACAATGCGCCGAATACCATTGCTGCAGCCAACTCAGTTCGTCGGACATCGGGCCACATTATGCCGCATGTCGTAGTCGAAGCACAATTGACGTGCGATAACTGTCGAGAACAGGCTTTTACACTCAGAACCCCAAGGTCGTGCCAGTTGAACGTGATAGACTCACCGCCGGAATATGACAACCATCCTAAGACCCGCTCTTGCCAGTACGATTTTGCTGATCGCCGCGATAGGGGCGATGTCACCACATACGAACGCCACACCCTCATCCGGCGTACTGGGCGCATGGAGGCTCACGGCGGTCGGCGGAAAAGACCCCATTACGATCAGTGTCAAGTCTTGGCAAGTTGAATTTCGGGAACAAGGGAAATGGCTTTATTCAGGAGCGATGACTGGCAAATACGAGGGAATGAAGTTGAGTGGTTCAGGAACTTGGTTACTGCAAGGAAATCAACTGGACTACACCGCTGGTGCCAACAAAGGTCAGACAGCCGTGCACGTTGAGCGCGACTCCCTCACTCTGTCCCCTGATCCAGTAATTCGGTTGCAAGGAAAAGAACCAGTGGACACTCAATACGTCAGGTCGGTGTTACCCTGATGCGATTCTGATAACTGTCGCTATCAGGCGTTATCACAACTTTGCGCCTTTTGTTCGCCAGATAGGCGAAAGGAAAGCGCAAACTTGTGCTGTGGAGATTTTTCGATAACAATCCGTTTGACTCCGAACGGCGGACCTACGCATCACGCCGACGGTCATGCGGTAAGGCGATTACTCTCATTGCAGCGGATGCGGCAGCTTTCCTGTCAATCATGCCGCATCCACTTCGCGCTACCGTTCCCCGCCCGGCCCTCCCGCGGTCTCCTGTTTCACCTGGGTCTCGGCTTGGTCGGCTGCTGCCTGTTGATCGGTCAAATCCTTGGCCGCGTTCGTATCCGGCGGTGGAGGCGGCACATCGGAAGTTGTCGTGGCCGTGTCCGGAGCCTTTGGCAACCCTCCCGTGCCCTGCTTTTCTGCCAGCGCCTTCATGCCGTTGTTGAGTTGTTCCTCGAAATGGTTGTGCATCTCCTGCAAGTCTTCCACGGAAACTGTGACTTGCTTGCCCGCGCCGCAGTCCGTTCTCTTGCTGGCCGAGACACTCGCGGTAACGTTTTGATCGGCATCCGGAGTATCGGTGAGCCGCGTGATGACGTCCCCTGCCGTGAGTTCACATTCCTGGCCATCGGATATCACCGTGATGTTGTTGTCCACGACAAAAGTGCGCCGCGCGGGATCCAGTGCCGGCGGAACTTCACCGTTGGCGGGTGCCGGAGCCTGTGCCTGTCCGCCAGAAGACTGTTGTTGATCTGCCGCGAGTTGCGCCTTCACTTCTTCCGCGATCGCCTGCTTCACCTCTGGAGTCAGCGTCGCCGGGGCGGAGTTTGCTGCCTGTCCCCCTCCGTCCCCGTAGTTTGCCGTCCCCTGATCGTACGCCGCCGCGTCATCGGAATTGGCTGCGGACTGGGACGCGTAAGCGGCTTGCAGATTCGCTGCAATCACATAATCCGTAAGCCAGAATGCCGGCGACGCATACACCGGATAGGGCGCGAAATATCCGCCGTAGAAGCCGTACCACGGCGCTCCACCCCAGCCCCAGCCACCCATCCCAATACCCCAGTACACCGGCGCGCCCCAGGGCTGGTACGCCCAGCCATAAAAGCCGGGGTTGTACCAGGAGCCGGGATAGTAGCCGTAGTATTGATGGCCGCCATAGTTGTAGCCGCGATAGATCCCGGCCCGATAGGCGCCGTGTTCATAATAAGTGCGCGAATAATAGGAACGCCCGCCACGCGTGACGTAGGCACGCTGAACGTAGCCGTTGCCTCGGCCCGTGGTCACGATGCGCGCCCCGCTGTGTTCGCTCACAACCGTGCGCCCGCCGCGGAGATTGCGTTGAATCTGCATTCCGCCCCGGTTGACCGAGCGGATCTGTCCGTTGGCTCGAAGGCTCGCTGACCCGCCGCCCTTCAGAGGCACCGTGCGCCCCGGAGCTGTGTGGCTGCCCACGTCTCCGCGACTGCTCGCGCTGTTTCCGCCACGATTGCCGCTGGAATATTGCTGTTTTTGCTGGGCATGCTGTTGCTTGTTTTGGTTCTGCGGTTGTTGCTGAGCACGCTGAGGTTGTTGCTGAGTGTGCTGCGGTTGTTGCTGAGCACGCTGAGGTTGCTGCTGAGTGTGCTGCGGCTGTTGCTGAGCATGCTGAGGTTGTTGCTGAGTGTGCTGCGGTTGTTGCTGAGCACGCTGAGGTTGTTGCTGAGTGTGCTGGGGTTGTTGCTGAGCATGCTGAGGTTGTTGCTGAGTGTGCTGCGGCTGTTGCTGAGTGTGCTGCGGTTCAGGTCTGGCTTGCTCTTCGTGCCGGGTCTGCTTTTCGCTTTGCTGCGCGTAGCCAAAAGCAGCTGCTCCGAGAAGCACGAACAGGAGAAATGCTGCATTGGCACTTCCCAATCGTTTCATAGGCTTTGCCTCACGATTCAGCGTAGAGCGTAACAGAGGTTGTAAACTGTCTCGTTTTGACCAGTTCAAGGACAGCCGGGCAGGGATGTCAACTGTCGCGAGCCTGTGCGATGAGATACTTCTGATATCGACGGCAGTTACTGTCCAGTTGCTCGATCTATCTTGCTGGCCACCTTGACTCCGCTCAATCCATCCACATACTTCGCGATTCCGCGATAAAGGGACTCGGCAATGCGCTGGCGGTACTCGCTGGTCTCCAGGCGATGCTCGTCGGCGGGGTTGCTGACAAACGAAATCTCCGCCAGGATCGACGGCATGTTGGCTCCGATCAGCACGATGAACGGCGCTTTCTTCACCCCGCGGTTGCGGATGGCCGGGCTCTTGGCGGCCAGCCCGCTGTGCAGCGACTCCTGCACATCTCCGGCGAATTCGCGGGACTCTTCGATCTTTTCCTTCAGCGCGATTTTCTTCACCAGATCCTGCAGCTCATAGATGGATTTCTCCGAAACCGCGTTTTCCCGCGCCGCCACTTCCAGCGCTTCCGGCGAGGAAGTGAAGTTCAGGTAGTAGGTTTCCACGCCGCGGGCGGCGGAATCATGGCTCGAGTTGGCGTGGATCGAAATAAACAGGTCGGCGCGCTGCTGGTTGGCAATGGCGGTGCGAGTTTCGAGCGGAATGAACGTGTCGTCCTTGCGTGTGTAGACGACTTCGGCGCCCAGCCGGGTTTCGAGAAGCTTGCCCAGGCGGCGGCCCACTTCGAGCACCAGATCTTTTTCTTCCAGGCCATTGGGACCGATGGTTCCCGTGTCGTGGCCGCCATGACCAGGATCGATCACGATCCTGCCGATCTTCAGGCCCAGGGCGCGGATCAGCGACCGGTCGCCGCTGGCCGTCGGTCTGGCTTCGCGGACATCCGGGTCGGTTGCTTTCCGGCTGGAGCTAAGACGCGACAAAGACTTGCCTCGCGCATGGCCAGTGGGCGGGGGATCGCTCGCCGCCTTCTCTTCGGGCGCAGAGGCATCGGAATCCCGCAAGTTATCCGTCTTGCGGGAAGCAGTGGCCGACGACGTACGCGAGTGCCCCATCGGAGCCTCGAGCTTCGCGACTTTCACCGGAGGAGCATCGTCGTCATCGTCCGCGTCCACCACGACCTTCTTGACGGTCGCGGGCGTAGTCTTGTCGTCCCCAGCAGTTCGCTTAAGGGGCTGTGACGACGAGTGGGGCTGCGAGCTTTCCGGGTCATCCTTGGACGCGACGTTCTGATCGTTGTGAATCTGCTCGCTCTTGCTGGCTGGTTTCCCCGCCAGAGCTTTCATGTCGGCCTTCAACTCAGACGGCGGAACATTGGGTTTCGATCCCGCCTTCGGCGGCGCTTCGACGTCGGCCGTCGCGGTGGCAGCGTCCTTGGGCAATTTCGCGTGCGCCATCTTGCCGTCTTTGCCGGGGATGGCCTTGCCATGAATATCGATAATCAGCCGGTAAGGATTCGGCAGCAGAAAGGCTTCGTAGTCCGACAGATCGTCCACTTCGAGCACTACCCGCGTCCGCCCGGGCTGAAATTGCGCCACGCGAATCTTCTTCAGGAACCCATCATCCACGTCGAAGCTCTTGCCCACCAGCGTTGAGGCCAGCTTGGTATCGCGCAGGTCGAAGAAGATGCGGTCGGGATGGGCGATGCGCTGCGAGCCAAACTTGATCTCGCTCTCCAGGTCAATAGCGACGCGGGTGTAATCCGGCGTGGACCAGTGCCGGATTCCGGTCACGCGCGGCAGGCGTCCGGAGTGGGGCTCGAAAGATTCCGGCGCGGCTGCGTCGGTTTTAGAATCCGCTTTAGCTTCGACATGAGCGGCAGCGTCCTTGGCCGGCGAATCCTTGGCAGTCTTGTTCCTGTCGGCAGTGGCTTTGCCCGGCTTCTTGTGCGCCTCGGCCTTTTTCTCGGCAGCGGCTTCGCGGTCGATCTCCGCCACGGCCTGCTGCGCGTCCTCTACCAGACGGTTCTGCGGATAGCGGTGCAGAAACTCCTGAAAAACGCCGCGCGCCTGCTCGGGATCGTTCAGATCGTCTTTGTAAATCTCGCCCATGGTGAACAGGGCGTCGCAACGGTATTTGCTGCCAGGATACTCCCGCCGCAAGAACTTGTACTGGGCAATGGCCTCGTTCAGGATCTTGTCATCGTCGAAGCGGCGTCCCATCTCCACCAGCGTCTCTGCCACGGCAACCACGCTGGGATCAGCCTTCCCGGAGGTAGGCGCACCAAAGTAGACGTTACGATAGGCGTTGATGACCCGCTGGTAGTTGTGCCGCGTGCGGTCGGCTGGAGGACGTCCATTCAGCGCCTCCCGCATGCGCTCCGCGGTGACAAAGCGGTCGCGCGCCCACGATTCACTATGATGAGGACGGGCGCGGGCATGGGCCGTCAGTCCAGGCAGCGCCACCAGCAACAGCAGCACTCCCCAGCGCAAGCCACGCTGGCGCGATTTCATTTTCAAAGTCGTCGGTCCGTTACTGTCTCGATCCAACGTTGCAGTTGAACTGCCTTGGTACCTGAGAGAGTTCTAAGTTAAAGTCTACTGAAACAGATGCCGTAATCTTACTCGGTGTTGCTGATGTAAAGCACACCCCTCGCATCTCGTTGAACCCGCACGGGATCCCGCATAGGCCGGGACGGAGAAAGGTCAAATCCCCCGTAGTACAAGTTGGTAATTCGCCGCACGTAGTTCTGGGTCTCGGCAAAGCGTGGGACGCCCGAACTGCGCGCCACCGCTCCCGAACCCGCGTTATAGGCGGCCAGGGTCAGATTCACGTCGCCGCGATAGTTTTCCAGGAGTTGCTTCAGATGCCGCACTCCGGCATCCACGTTCTGGTCCGGGTCAAACGGATTCTTCACATTCAACTGCCGCGCTGTCTGCGGCAT
>JADGNP010000364.1 GCA_017883425.1 Candidatus Sulfotelmatobacter sp.
CAGCGGGAGATAGTACGCTCCGATACATCGAAGCCGAGCATGCGCAATTCGCCATGAATGCGCGGTGCGCCCCAAGTTGGGTTCTCCGAAACCATCTGGAATATCAAATCACGAACTTCTCTGGGAATCTTCTTCCCGCCGACTTGCCTTCGCCCTTTGCAGAGCATGGCCCAATACATTCGGAATCCCGCCCGGTGCCAGCGGGCCACAGTGTCAGGAGTGACTAGATAGAGGCACTTTTTCCAGTCAGACCAGAGTCGGCGAACGACAACCCAACAGAGCTTGTCGAGCAGGCCAAGACTGGGTTTGGGATGTCTGCGTTTTAAGACGGCAAGTTGCTGTCGAAGAGTAAGCGTACGGTCTTGCTACTCCGGACGCTTACGTCGAAGAGCGCGGTTCTCTAGAAGTAGGCTTCGATGGGACCGAAAGCAACGGGCAAGCAGGCCAAACCACAGCCGGAAGAAGCGAAACATGGGCAATACTCATAGCAGGTGGCGGGTTGAGGAAAGTGTGCAAACTGTTGATTTCAAGACTGGACAGAGTTTTGGCGAGCCACAGGATCCTCATTCAACCTGCGACAGGTGCGGTGGAACTTTTTACGCACTCTCGTCTGTTCGTTCCTCAAGTTTCATCTTGGACAGAAGTTGGTAGATAGTTGCGCGGCCGATACCCAGGATTTCTGCAGCTCGCACTTTGTTACCCCCGACTCCCTCCAGCACTTGTATCACGTGACGCCTCTGCACCTCTTCAAGCGAGAGAAATTTATCGTCCATCAAGGCCTCCGCGGTCAGGGGACCGCGAAACCTCTCCGGAAGATCAGCGATGTCAAGTAGAGTTCCATCCACCATCATGCAGGCATTGCCGATTACATTTTCGAGCTCCCGGATGTTTCCCGGCCACGGGTATGTTGCCAGGCGAGTCTGCGCCCTGCGGGCGAGACCGGTAATCGGCCTTTTGTACTCCGCCGCAAATTTCTCAATGAAATACCTCTCCAGAAGCGGCAGGTCTTCCCGTCGGTTGGCCAGCGTCGGCAACGTAATTTCGACCACTGCCAGCCGGTAGAACAAGTCTTCGCGGAATTGACCTTCGCGGACCATGGCTTTCAGATTGCGGTGTGTGGCGGCGACTACTCGCACGTCTACGTCTCGGGGGACGAGTGACCCGACTCTCTGGACTTGATGGTTCTGTAGTACTCGCAGTATTTTCGCTTGTGCCGCGGGCGACAGTTCCCCAACCTCATCCAGAAAGATGGTTCCACCATCGGCATGTTCGAATAGTCCGGGCGTGTCCTGTATAGCCCCGGTAAAAGCGCCCCGGACGTAGCCGAACAATTGGCTCTCTACGAGGTTCTCTACCAGCGTCGAGCAATTACAGACCACGAATTGTCCCCGTGCTGCCGGACTAAGGCGGTGGAGCGCAAGAGCCGCGAGTTCCTTTCCTGTTCCCGTCGCGCCAGTTACCAGCACCGTTCTGAAGTGAGGCGCGACTCGCCGAATCTTGGCAAAGACCTCCATCATCAACGGACTACGTCCGACAATTCCTTCGAACTGGAAGGCATCTACCAACTCCTGGTCGAGGCGTAGAGTCATCTGACGTCTCTCTGCTTCCAGCACAATACTTGCGATGCGGCTGCGGAGCTTCTTTACGTCGAGAGGCTTATTCAAGTAATCACAGGCGCCTTTCTGAATTGCCTCGACCGCCGATTCGGTGGAATAGTGGGCTGTGATCAAGATGACCTCCACGCCCGGATCAACAGCGACTATTCTTTCCAGCAATTCCATTCCGCTAACTTTTGGCATGACCATGTCAAGCAAGACTATCCTCGGCCGAACCCGCAGGAATGTTTCGAAGCCGACCTCGGGGTCATTCTCCGTTAGTATCTCCAGGCTTTCCCGTTCGAGCGCAGCAGCAATCAGCGCGAGATTCTCTGGATTATCGTCAATGGCCAGCAGTTTGAGCACGGTCGGTGCGTTCATTGGGCACTCCAACGGTTGATTTCCCTATTGCCGCAGCGAGAGCTAGTGCCTGCTGCGTATGCTGAGCCCGGAATCCGGTTCGCCCAAAGCAGTGCAACTCCACCCGTGAATACACAAGTCCGCGATGCGAGAGCACAACTCCTCCAGCTCGGCAGCGGGTAAAAGGCTGCAATGAGAGCCCTTCTCACCGCGCGGCAACATGCCGGTCCGCGGCACCGGGGAAAGCCCTTATACGAGGCTTATTCTAACAAGTTCGGCTGAGTCAAGGGAGAAATGCCATGCTGGCCAGGAAAGAAGTGACAAAACAACGTTATGAAAGCGCCAAAAGTCCTAGCAGGGTGCTAAAGAATCTCGATTGAACACGGTTCGGCTCTCTTCGTGGCTGATTCTGTGGTCCATCGGGTCTAGTATTTGCTTTGACTTCGCCGGAAAGCCTGTGGTTCTGGCCGCCGCGCGGCTTTTAGACACACTTCGGCAAAGCATCCGCATGCGGACTACTCTAAGTTGTGGCTGCTGCCGCCAAGGTGAACACCCAACCCACTCGCTCCAACCCGCGATGTCGTAGCTGGCGCAGCATCCCGACCGTCTGCATCCACCCGAAGACTTCCTCGATCCGTTTCCGCTTCCTCTGGCTTGCCTCATAAACCGGGTGTCGAGTCGTGCGCTGGTTCCACCCGGCTTTTGCGACCATTCTGGCTCTGTGCCACATGCGGCGTGATCCCCATCTGTCGCAGTTCCTCGATGAACTCCCGCTGGTCGTATCCTCCTCGCGGTTCCTCGAAAACGTGCTGGCATCCCACACCGCGTCGTCCATACTTAGTCCCACAAACCAGCGGAACAGCAGGTTGTAGTTGAGCTGCTCCATCAGCAGCGGCTCCCTTCGCACCGAGTACAGTAACTGCAGCAACAATGTACGTAGCAGCTTCTCGGGAGCAATCGAGGGCAGGCCGGCTCGTGCGTAGAGCCGGTTGAACCGCGGTGAGAGTTGCTCTAGAACGCGATCCACGATGGCGCGAATCCGCCGCAAGGGATGATCCTGCGGCTGCCGGTCAACGCGCCAGTGCAGTCGAGGAAGAAATCATATAGGATGGTCGAGGCTGGCGTGATGTCCGCTGAGCCTGGACAGTTGATTGCGAAGTAATCGGTCATCAATCTGCTCCCCGGAGGCGTTCACGGGCCCGTTGTTGACCGCGATCCCGTTCTGAGCCCTTTCAGCTTTCGATTCTCGCTCTGCGCGTGGGAAGGCTACTTGCGGACACGAATCCTTGACCAATACAGAGTCAACACTGCGTTCTGGCTATTCTGCAACCGCTCTGCTACCTCTTTTGTTTGGAAAGGGCGGTCTTCGGAGTTCAGCTCACGATTGAGCAACTCGGTAATTTCTTCGGCGGTGCTCGGTTTCCTGATGGTATTCAGCGCTCGTGAAATGTGCGCATCGAGACGACGACTCGAATTCGGAATTTGCCCCATTTCCCGCTCCCCGCAGCCTACGCGCCACGCCTTCCAAATCCAATCGTTTCAATGACAACGGGTTTCTGGTATGGACAGGGCCATTTACCTCGACGCTCAACATGACTTCCTCGTCACCGAGTATTCGCGTCACTGGCGATCAGGCGATATCAGGATTGTTCAACGGCAAGCCGCCGGCAGGTGGACCGAATGACTCTGTTCACGGCGTTTAACTCAAGGAACTGGAAGCCGTAGCGAAAAGCGTTTCTTTGGCGAGCCGCCGCATAAATCGTCACTGGGCCGAACGGAAGCGCAAAGTCCAACTCCACGAGTTCCCCGAGGGGAACTTCCATTCTCAGCATGGCTGAGATTCCCGATTCGCTGATGTCCACGGTATGGCCCTTCAGCGTACCGCACGTCCGGGAATGAATACTGATATCGACCTCAAGTTTGAACCGGGGCTGGCGACGAGCATCGACAATGCCTCGAACGGGGCTGGCTGCGAGCTGATTGTGAACTTCCAATTTCGACTCTCTCCGACTAGGCCCTGACCATGTTTGGATTCTTTCTCAAGAGGTGAGTAATTCCGAGCAGCGGCGACTGTCCTATCAAGTCGCACAGGCGGGGAATTGGCCTGCTCCAACTTTCTTTTGTTCAACCAACAAGTCGCACCACTGACCTTCATCGCCGAGCTCCGGGCGCCACACGCGCCGGTAGGTGAGCTCGAAGAGCACGGCCGAGTGAGATCCGCAGGGCGACTGGATGCGCCGGATTGTGTAATAAGTTTCAGGTGTCATACCGCACTGCCTTTCATTGCTCCGGGCGAAACAAGCGTTTTATGGGCGTACCACATCTGCGCATCATGTGGTGACACGGGTATGGGGCAGCCATGTGCCGCCGTGGCGTGCTCGTTCATTGCCCTAGCCGCTTGGGTGCGGCAGCTACCGTTCTGGCTGCTGAAATCCCGTGTGGTGACGGAGTGTTTACAAAGTCGGCACTTGAACGTGGTAAAGCCGTTCATCATTGTGATGGTGTAATGTCTCACAGCTTTAATTGTAGGCGCTCATCCTTGGTATGATTCCAAACTAAAGTTACCCTCATCGCCCGTCACGAGTGAAACGGCAGGCGATTACACTTACTACCCCGGTCAATAAGTGCAATGGCAACATTATAGGCCAGTTATTCCACTGGGGTAGCGGCGAAATCCGGCCTGTGGGAAACTGTTGCTCGAAACGCTCTCTTCGGGTGGTGAAATGGCTTTCTAGTACCTCAGCAATCGGGATGTGTTCGAATTGCAGCAAGAGGGACCTCTGCGAGCAAGCCTCGAAAGAGCAAAACCCCAATAGGCTCTCCGAGCCAGTCGCACAAATCGACCGGATGCTGGCAGGAGAAGCAAGATCGACTAACGGGAAGACGGCATTCCCCCAGCGGATCATGTACTGTCGGGTGCTCCGGAGTGTGATGCCTATCACGTTTACTCCTTGCTGACTGGTAGCATCGTCTTATGAACTTAATAACTGAAAACGGGGGAGATTCGACGCCGACTCTTCGTGTTGCTCTCGTCGAAAGCGATCCCTTGCGGTTAGTAGGATTCCGCGCTCTCTTGGAATCAGAATCAGACTTGGAACTGATTTCTGCCTCGTTCCTGGAAATCGAGAATCTGTCGAACATTGACGTGGTGCTAATCGGAGACCGGCCCGGGCAGAGCCTGTTCGACATAATGTCCAGCTTCAAAGTGATGCGCCCTAATTTGCCCATCATCGTGATCGGACGCAGTACGGATGACAAGATCGTGCTCAATGCCATTGTTTCCGGTGCGAAGGGCTATGTGTTTGATGGAGCACCGCCCAGCGAATTTGGTCAGGCGATTCGCACTGTGAGTCAAGGTTCTATTTGGGCTCCACGGCGGGTACTTTCGATGTTCATTGAACTCGCCATCGCGCAACGGAACGGAAAGCAGCCCGGAGCTAACGATGCTATCACTGATCGTGAGAAACAGGTCTTAGAAATGTTGGTGGCGGGGCTTTCCAATAAGGAAATTGGGGGACCGCTCGGTATTGTAGAGCGCACGGTGAAGGCACACATTGCGAAAATGATGCGCAAAGTAGGGGTACACAACCGCATCGAACTGTCCGTACACGCAGTTGCCCATTCGCTCGTCAGTTTGCGCGCGAATTAGTTGCCATGCACAGCGCAGCCAATCAGAACTGGATTTGGAACCCAATTGCCTTCTGATCTGCAATTGTTCTGACCTGCGCTTCCATCGCGAATCGACTTCCGAGTGCGTGCGATGCGAAATCTCCACGCCAAGTTCTTCATCAGTGATGACCGCTCGATCATCCTCGGATCGGCAAATCTAACCGGAGGGGGCCTATTGTGCCCGGCTGGGCAACATAGAAGAGCAC
>JADGNP010000365.1 GCA_017883425.1 Candidatus Sulfotelmatobacter sp.
AATGACCGAGACCAAGCGTCCCAAGATGAACTGGATGGATGTCCTGTGGCTGGTGCTACTCGCCGCCCTGGCCCTCCTCCCGCCCGTGGAGGAGTACCACAAGCAGCTCATCCTGCTTGCTTTCGGTATCCTTCAATTGAGCGAGGGCTGGCTGATTGCCCGAGTCCCAAGCCGCGGTCCAGCCTATGTTGTTTTGCTGAAGATCGGTC
Source organism: Candidatus Sulfotelmatobacter sp. (assembly GCA_017883425.1). Lineage (GTDB taxonomy): Bacteria > Acidobacteriota > Terriglobia > Terriglobales > Acidobacteriaceae > Sulfotelmatobacter. Next base: position 210 of record JADGNP010000365.1, read on the forward strand.
TAGCCACGCTACTGCTCCTTCACACGCGCGAAATACCCATCAACAGCTACTACTACCCCATCTACTACTTGCCGGCAGTCACCGCGGCGGAGTATTTTGGCCCCTGGGCCACGCTGCTGTGGACGTCGCTGGCCTCCGCCGCCTACTGTTCCCATCTCTATGCCGCGTTGCAGGAGTACGAGATCAGCGCAGAGGACTACGGGCGGCTTGCCATCCGCATCGTCTTTTTCTTTCTTGCGGCCATGTTGGTCAACCGCTTCGTCATCCAGAACCGGCGCCAGACCCAGCGCTACCAGGCACTGGCTGAGACCCTCGCCGAAACCAACCTCCGCCTGGAGCAGGCGCAGGCCGAGGCGCGCCGTTCCGAGCGTCTCGCCGCTTTAGGCCAGCTTTCGGCAGGACTCGCCCACGAGATCCGCAATCCCCTGGGAGTGATCAAAGGCTCGGCGGAAATGCTCACCCAGAAACTCGGCGAGTCCAATCCGCTGGCTACAGAACTTGCAGGATACATTTCGACCGAAACCAACCGCCTGAGCGCGCTGGTCACGCGCTTCCTCGATTTTGCACGTCCGTTGCACGCTGATCTCACGCCGCAAGACATCACCGCCGTCCTCGATCGCGCCTTGAATGACGTCGCGCAATTCTGGAAAGGCGCGCCGGTCCAAGTGGAGAAAGACTATCAGGCTGGTCTGCCCCTCGTGCCCCTGGATGAGAGCCTGTGCGAGCAGGCTTTCGTTAACATCGTGCAGAATGCCTACGATGCCATGGACACCAACGGTGGCACGCTGCGCATCCTGGCGCGGAAATCGTCGGCGAATGCTCGCGACGGCGGCAACCTTGCTGGAGTCGAGGTGCGCATCGAAGATACGGGACCCGGCATTCCGCCGGAGTTGTGGGAACAGATATTCAACCCGTTCGTGACCACGAAGAAAGCCGGTGTCGGCCTGGGACTGTCCATCGTCTCGAAAATTATTGACGGGCATCACGGCACCATCCGGATTGAATCTCCGGGCAATCCCGCGGGTGACGCCACGCAGGGGTTCGGCGCCCGTTTTGTAATCTTTTTCCCCGCCGCCAGCGACCAGGCTGCGGTCGGAGATACTGCTCATCTGGTGATCTCATGAGACTCCGCGAATCGAGGACGACGCGCCCATGCCGGCAATTCTGATTGTCGAAGACGAGGCCAAGATGCGCCGCCTGCTCGAGTTGAATCTCGGCGACGACGGATTCACCACCTTCTCCGCCGAAGACGCCGAGACCGGCCTCAAGCTTCTGCGCGAGAATCCCATCGACCTGGTTTTGACCGACCTGAAACTTCCCGGCATGAACGGTCTGGAGTTTCTGCAAACCATCAAGCACCACAACGCGGCTCTTCCCGTCGTGGTGATGACCGCCTTTGGCAGCGTCGAAACCGCCGTCGAGGCCATGAAGGCCGGGGCCAGCGACTACGTCCTGAAACCGTTTTCGCTGACCGAGATGCGGATGGTCATCCACAAAGAACTGGACGTCCGCAACCTGCGCGAAGAAAACCGCTCGCTGCGCGAGGCCCTCGGCAAGCGCTATTCGCATCCCAACGTAGTCGCCCGCAGCCCCAAGATGCAGGAAGTTCTGGCCACCGTGGAGCGCGTCGCCCCCACCAACGCCACCGTACTCCTGGGTGGCGAGAGCGGCGTCGGCAAAGACTTGATCGCGCGCGCCATTCACGAAAAATCGCGCCGCGCCTCGGGCCCGTTCCTCAAGATCAACAGCACCGCCATCCCCGAGAACCTTCTGGAAAGCGAACTGTTCGGCTTCGAAAAAGGCGCGTTCACCGGCGCGGTCGCCAGCAAGCCCGGCAAGTTCGAACTGGCCGACAAGGGAACGCTGTTCCTCGACGAGATCGGCGACGTGCCTCCTGTGACCCAGGTGAAATTGTTGCGCGTCCTGCAGGAGCGCGAGTTCGAGCGCCTCGGCGGCACGCGCACCGTGAAGGTTGACGTGCGCCTGATCGCCGCCACCAATCGTGATCTGCGCGCGGCGCTTGAGCAAGGCACATTTCGCGAAGATCTCTACTATCGCTTGAATGTCGTGCCCATCGACATTGCGCCGCTGCGTGAGCGCAGAGAAGACATTCCCGACCTCGCGAACCTGTTCATCTCGCGTTTCACCGGAGAATCCGGCAAGCCCGTCGAAGGCATTACGCCGGAGGCGATGCAGGTCCTGGTGAATTATCACTGGCCCGGCAATGTCCGTGAGTTGCAGAACATCGTAGAGCGGGCGTGCGCGCTGGCGAAAGGCAGCGTGCTCGAACCCTCCGATATCCACCTGGATGTGCGTCCCGCGAAGACAGCGAACGGCCCCGGCGGATTTCTGCCCGACGGCATGACGCTGGAGCAATGGGAAGATGAAATGGTCCAGGAAGCCCTGCGCCGCGCCAATGGCAACAAGAGCCAGGCCGCCCGCCTGCTGGGCCTGTCCCGCAACGCCCTGCGCTACCGTTTGTCGAAGATCGGGATTGCGGATGAGGGCGAGAAAGAATCCTAAGACAACGTTCCCAGATTGGGACAGTTCCGAATTCGTGCGAAAACCGTGGGGCCTCCTGCTCGGTTTTGCGCATACAATCGCCGATGAAGGGCACCGTTTGGAGGGTGTTGCCAGTGGGTACTGGACGCTGTCCTTCAAACAGTCGAGTGGCTCACCAGCCATTAGGCTCCCTCGCCCTCCGCGGTCATTCGGCAAATCAGAATCCGCTTGACAAGGCTGTCCAGCGCGCTATGCTTTAGATGAAGGACAGCGTCCAAGATTCATTGTTCGACGAAGGCCCCGACTGATGTTCGGGGCCTTCGTGTTTCTGGCTGGAATGTAGATGTGCGAGCTGGCGAAGTTGCCCACAACCAGCTTTCCTGTGCCCAGTCCAATACACTTAAGTATCCACTTGACAATAGTCTCCGTTAGCCGTAATACTTAAGCGTTCACTAAACTAATAACAAGCCTCCCACTTCCGCTTAGCCAAGAAGCAAAGGAGAAGAAACATGCGCAAATTAATCGCTTTCAACCACGTCACGCTGGATGGCTACTTTGTCAGCGCGACCGGGGACTTCCGCTGGGCGCACCAGGGGAACGACGATCCGGAATACTCCGCCTTCGTAGCCGAGAATGCCAGCGGCGGAGGCCAGTTATTGTTCGGCCGGGTCACCTATGAACTCATGGCGAGCTACTGGCCCACGCCCCTCGCGGAGCAACACAATCCCGCCGTGGCTAAAGGGATGAATAGCATGTCGAAAGTCGTTTTTTCCCGAACCCTCACTCATGCGTCGTGGAACAATACCCGGCTGGTGAAGGGCGACCTCGTATCGGAAATTCGAAAAATGAAGAATGAATCCGGACCGGGCATGGCGATTTTGGGGAGCGGCAGTATCATCTCGCAGTTGGCCCTGGAGCATGTGATCGACGAGTACCAGATGATCGTCGATCCGGTGGCTCTGGGCAAAGGCCGCACCATGTTCGACGGCATCACAGAGCCGCTGAACCTGAACCTGACCAAGACGCGAACCTTCGGCAATGGTAAGGTCTACCTGTGCTACGAGCCGGTGGGGTAAAAGCAGAAGTAAACACGCAGGAGCGAAAAATGAGACTCAGACTAGTCGTGGTCCTGATCTGCATCTTGGCAGTGCCGAGCGTCTTCGCGCAGGCCGCCAAGAGCGACTTCTTCAAGACCTCCGATGGCGTCAGGATTCACTACCTTGAGGCCGGCAGCGGCCGTCCCATCGTTTTTATTCCGGGATGGACCATGCCGGCCTGGATCTGGCAAAAGCAAATCGACGAGTTCTCAAAGAAATATCACGTCATTGCCGTCGATCCGCGTTCCCAGGGCGAGAGCGACCAACCGACTTCCGGCCATCTCCCTGAAACCCGCTCCCGCGACTACAAAGAGCTCGTCGATCATCTTGGCCTGAAGCAGCCGATCCTGGTCGGCTGGTCGATGGCCTGCGGGGAGCTGGTGAAGTATGCCGAACAATTCGGCACCAACAACGTCGGCGGCGTGGTGTTGGTAGACGGCTTTCTCTCGGACAAGCCCAGCCCTGAGATGTTCGCCGCCATCTCGGGATGGATGAACCAGCTGCAACAGGATCGTCAGAAACAGGCGGCCGGTTTTGTCCGCAGCATGTTCAAAAAGCCGCAGCCCGACGACTACGTGCAGCGCATCGTCGACGCCTCCGTCCAGGTTCCAGCCGACACCGCGGTCGTGCTCATTTACAACATGATTGCCGTAAAGGACTTTTCCCCCGGCTTGGCCAGGATGAATCGCCCGGTGCTCTTCGCCTACCAGCCTGAGTCCCAGCCCACCGCCGACTTCCTGAAATCGAAGCTCGGCGACAAGCTCCGGCTGGAGCGATTCGACGGCGACGGCCACGCCCTGTTCGTCGATGACCCGGAAAAATTCAACCGCGTGCTTGAAGCGTTCGTACAAAGCTTACACAAATAATCAATCACGCACTGGATGCTAGTGTGGATCCCGCAAAATTCGCGCCGCGGCAAAGACCTTCGGAAAAGAGACTTGCTGTTCTCCGCGTCCTTCGCGTCCCCTCCGCGACCTCTGCGGTTCAAGCTTTTGTCTTGTCTCTATCCGAGGCCGCAAGAAACTCGCAAGCCCCGAGAACTGGAAAGGCACAACCCATGCTGCACCAAAGAGCCCACATCGACCGCGTCTTTCACGCCCTGGGCGATCCCACCCGCCGGGCGATGATTGAGAAACTGAGCGAAGGCCCGGTCTCTGTCTCCAGGCTGGCCAAGCCTCTCGCCATCACGCTGGCCGCCGTCGTTCAGCACCTGCAGGTCCTGGAAAAAAGTGGCTTGGTGCGCACCCAAAAAGTTGGGCGGGTCCGAACCTGTCGCATCGAATCGAAAGGCCTCACCATGGCCGAGCGCTGGATCGCCGCTCGTCGTTCGCTCTGGGAAGCCCGCTTCGATCGCCTCGGGAAGCTGCTCGCCGAGCCGGACTAGGGGTACCCCCTACTTTTTTTTCGTCTCTTTCTCTAAAATGTTCATTCTTAATGACTTGGTGGGTAGGGATAGGGTTGAATCCGCGCAAAATCTTGATCCGCAAGGAGTTACACGTAAAATATTCCAGAATAAGGACTTAGTTTCGGCGCGATCAGTCCCCACCTTTTCGTTCGGTTTCGTAAAATATTGATTCTGAATCACTTGTCTATTGTTGATGGGGTCGGGCTCAGCGTAAAATCCTGAGCCGCAAGGACTTATTTGTAAAGTATTACAGAATAAGGACTTAACTGCGGACTGAGAGCCGTTGAGAAGACCGGTCGTCAAGCTTGGGTTGGGAGAGCCCTCGCGCATGTAGTGAGCTTGAGCTTTCTGGAATTCTCGGTCAAGTTTGTTCGTCACAAGAAGTGGGATTTTTATTGTGGATGGCTGTGGAAAAAGACATGATCTGAAATGCCGCAGGGATCGTCCCGCCAGTCTGGCGGGTGGCCCAGGCTTTTGATTTCGCTCGGCACCACTAAAACGGGGGTGCCCCATCCTTCGCGTGCTTTTCGCGAAGGGTGGGCGGCAGTGGGATCGCATCACGAGAACGCGCCTTCAGGTCGTGCGCGTTTCAAACGAAAACGCAT
>JADGNP010000366.1 GCA_017883425.1 Candidatus Sulfotelmatobacter sp.
TCCAGTACCAGTCGCCCTGGTAGAACGGCAGCGTAGCTCCACCTACGAATTTGACAAAGCCTTGAAATGACCAGATCCAGTGGCGATTATTCGATCGCGATACTGAAATTGTAAAGGCTATGCACGTTGCGCACGTTCCACTGCTGGCGGGGACAGATACGCCGAATCCTTACACCTACCCTGGTTTTAGCCTGCCTGACGAATTGGAACTCCTCGTGTCAGCCGGTCTTTCTCCGATGGAGGCGCTGCAAACTGCGACTCTGCGAGCCGCTGAGTTTCTTGGAGTTCAGCGAGAGTTTGGGTCGGTCGAACCAGGAAAAATTGCGAACCTTGTTCTTCTAGATGCGAATCCGGTGGAGGATATTCGCGCCCTCAGGCGAGTGCGAGCCGTGATTGTTCGCGGGCATCTTCTTAACCGAGCAAAGTTGGATGATCTGCTCGCCACGCCCAAGATAGCCGTTCCGCAAGGACAATGATCGAACACCTACCTGAGCAAGTTCGGCTAAACGCTGATCGTCCGCAATTGGCGAAATATCGTGATTACACTCATTGACCGGATTTCAAGAGCCGTGCGCGACAAGCCTCGGAATATCAGTTTATGACCCGATAAAATGGTGCTCAGCCTACTGCGGCTTTGCGGGGGGGCGGGTGTCCACCTGAATCACGGAAGGGTTGCCGGTTTTGCCTACGTCAACCCAAACTTCACCGAGCCGGCCATCGGAATCAGGGCTGAGGATCGTGCGCTTCTCGTCGGCGGTACCGCTCCCGCCGGGTTTCACGATATTGATTGTTTCCTCCGCGACGCGGAGACCGTCGCTGGGATCGCCAGGATTCGCCCGCTCGATTTGCCGAGTGGTGCTATGCCCGCCTGCGGCCGTATTCTGCTGAACTGTGGTCTCGCGCTGGACAAGCTGCAGGCTATCGTTGCCGGCTTGACCCGGAACGTTGGTCGAGTACGTTTCGATTGTGTCGCGTTTCTCTCCCGAGCCGATTCCCGTCTGCTTGCTGACCGTGCGCTCGACGACCGCGAGATTGCCGTTCGCATCGGGCCGGAGTACGCGCTCATCTTTGCTGCGCATCGGGCCGTTTTCTTGTTTGCTGGTTCCTTCTCTGACCTCGCTGAGCTGCCAGTGCCCGGTCCCATCGGAGAGCAGGGTGGATTTTTTGAAATCGATCGTGCCGTCGCTGCTTTGGGTCTCTCGTTGTTCGATCTGCACCGCCGGAGCAAAACCTCCGTTCACGTCAGGAGTGAGCACGGTGGTGGTCGTCTCCCGCACACCGGGGCTCAGCTGCTTCGAATCCTCTAATTCGCGCTGCACTACCTGCAGTGCGCCGTTGGCGTCAGGATTGGAAATCGTGCGAACCACTTTCTGTTCGCCGCCAGGAAGGCTACGCGACTCTTCTTGCCTCTCCTGAATCAGAGTCCGCTCACCATCCGGACCTCGTGCGAACGACCGCTCGATGTTGCGCACTGTCGTATTGTTGACGCGCACAGACTCCCTTTCCGTGTCTGAGTAGAGCACGTACTGCCCGTCAGGACCCAAGGTTTCGACTAACGTCTGATCGACGACTCGACCGTCAGCTAGCGTGTGAGTTTCTCTGGTGCGGGTGGGATTTATCCCTCCGTTCGGGTCCTCCTGCTGACTGCTGGCGGTCCAGGACTGGTTTCCAGAGGTATTCTGCGCCAGACAGAGTTGCGCGAGGCCCAAGAGTAGCGTCACTGAGAAGATCACCGATGATTTCAGCAGTCGGCGAAATGTCATAAGTCGGAATTTCCTACTTGCCTCCATCCACTATATACCTCTGAATATGCTCGGGCCCGTCAGCAAAACGCCCAGTCAATGAAAGCTTAGAGTTGCCGGGTGTCTCAAGAGGGTTGTTGATAAATCGCGATTACACTCAAAACCACGCGGGAGAGCGCCGTTGCCGGTTACCGCGGGTTGCTGTGGCCCTTCAAGATTCGCAGGATGGCAGCGATCGTGTTCCAGTTCCGTGTCGTGGCGGGCGCGCCGTAGAGTTTGTCGATCTGGCCGAGGTAGCCGATGGTCTTCATGTGGCGCCGGTACATGCCAAACACGAACTGGCCTTCGGACGCCATCACCCGCACCAACCACTGGCCATCGGAGGGAAACGAAACTGGTAGCGATGCGCGGACGGCGCCCGCCTTCGAGAGGATGCTCACGAAACGAACAACATCCGGCGGGGAGGGCTGAGTCCCAAACGGATTCGCCGTTTCCAGGCGCAGAAGGTCGCGCCCGTCGCACAGCATCACGTCCGCTTCGAATGGCAGCTTGGGAAGCAGAGCCGCCCGGAATTTTGCTCGCGACTGTGGCTTGCGGACGATAAAGGTTCCCGCCGCGCCTACGTTCACGACATCGTATTCGCTCAGCTCCCGTGCGAGGACGCTGGGGCGAAAGGTTCGGTGTCCGCCAACATTAACGCCGCGAAGGAAGACGACGAGAGCCATACCCCGGATTATGCAGAAAAAAGCCCAGACGCGCTATGGCCGCTTACGTTTGCAACTGTGCATGGTCTAGCGCTGTCCCGGTTGGCGATAAATCAATAGCACTCACCAACCGCCAGCCAAAACAGTTTTCCTCGTGCTCACTTGTGTAATCGGGTTACATCAGTTATCGCGTTATGTGCCGGCGAACCGAACGGCGCGCCCGAATCGGAGCAGCGCGCCGTCCCGTCGCGGATCGCTGCTAAGGCTGATAATTTGTGGCGTATTCAGTGTGCACACTGGCGGCGTTGTAGCCGGAATAGATGACGATCGCATTTCCCGAGGAGTCCACTGCGGCGGCTTCCGGGCTGAGGTAGCTGCCCGGTCCAGAGACCGTGATCGAACTGCCCCAGGTCCCCGTAGCGGTGGCTCTGGTGACAGCATGGATCGCCGGAGTCCCGCTGTTCGACAACCAAACGGCCAGCGCCGCGCCACTTGGAGCGAGAGCGAAATACACCTGGCCGACACTCGTGTCGCTGCCGGACAGAACCACAGGCGACGACCACGTGTTGCTGCTAATGGAACTGCTGACCGCAAGCGCTTGCGAGGTGGAGAAACCGATGAACTCGTAGACCAGCATTACCTGCCCCGCATCGTCACTCGCCAGATCGGAAACAATCGTCGGACCCTGAGGATTTACGACGGTTTTGAACGGGCTCCAGGCGCCACCAGAGTTGCCTTGCGTGGCAGAAGTGTAGGCACCGGAACTGCTCAGCGCCAGCAGCATCGCTTCCCCGGCGGAATCCAGCGCCACGCGCGCGGCATGCGCGGCGCGATCGGGTCCCAACAGCGAGCCTGAGTCCACCCAGGAGATGGTACCCACATTCTGCCGGGAGGCATGCAGAACGAAGGCGCTCAGCACGCAATACTTTGTGCAAACTGCATGGTAGCTTTCCCAAGTCACAATCACCGCGCCACTCGCTCCGATTCCTGCATGATCGGCGGAAACATGCACGCCGCTGGCGACTATCTGTTGAGCCGTCCAGGCTCCCCCGGCAGGCCGCAGTACGACCATTACCGAGTTGCTGGTGCTCCTCGCAGTGCCCACAGTCCAGGCTATCGCGGCATCGCCTAGCGAATTCATTACAAAAATCGGATTGGACACGCCGGGGATCAGAAGCTGAGGGGGAGCCCAGTTCGAAGCGGGCGGGCGATCGGCTGTCCACACGCCGCTTTGATCGCTCCATACTGCTGTAGCGAATCCTGCTGTGCTGATCCGAACAACGGGAAAAACAGAGGTTGTCTGGAGTGCTGGGGAGGCCTTGGTTACGGACCCCCAATTGCCACTGCTCGCTTTCGAGCGTGCCCAGATCTGATCTTGAGTTGTGCGCTCATCCCAGAGAGCCACCGAGTTGCCATTTCCATCTATGGCCGCGGCGGCCTCCCACCCCTGACCGCCCGTACTAAGCACTGCGGGTGGAGTCCAGGCGCCGGTCTGTGCCGACAACGGCGCTGTCAACGCAACTGCAATACAAACCAATCGAGCTTTCGCACTGATCCTGATCATCTTTGAGTCCTCATTATTCGTCTCCTCCTAGCCCACTAGTTGCTAATAGTTGCTAGTCGCGGCGAGGCTGCATACGCCTGCCACGCATTTGAAGCACTGATTTCAATGTTGGGCGCCTCTCAAAGGACCATCTAAGGAGACGATGAGATTACCTGTGGTAATTCCGAATATCGCAAGGCCGGAACAAACTCGGTGTCCATGAACAAGTGCCAGCCCACGGAATCGTGCTTGTGCTTTTTGTAGGTAAGACCAGTTAACCAAGTCCAGGATTGGTTTATGTCACGGCAATGTAAAAAGTGTGTCAGCTTTGCAAAGCATCCTGCGGGCGGGCGATGCGTTCGGAATCGCAGCGGCACTCTTTGCCGCGCTAGAGGCTCTGCTACTACGAAGTTCACCCTCGCCCAGGGGGTCAGGGCACGGTGAAGAGGGGCAAAAAACCAACCTGACCTGCGAAGGGTCTGGGGCCAGGGCGTTTAGGGGATCGTAATCGTGGTCGCGTCTCCGAATATTGGGCCGGGCGACTGAAAATCAATCGTGCATGCAGAATTGCCCGCACCACCGATCAAATCGCAACCCGCCCCATCGCGCGCGAAGAATTCCAGGTCATAGGTGCCCGAGGCAATCGGACCGATGACGACCGTGAAGGAGCCATTGCCGTAAATGTCGGTTGTAACAACTCCCACTTCCGCCGCGGCATAGTATTTGGTCACACCTTGTGCTGTGTACGGCTGGCAGTCAACGCTGCCAACCTCGTTCGGAAACTGGCCAAACGTGGCAGGAAACGTGGTGCAGAAGAAGTTTAGCCCGACCTGATAAAGCTTGCTGGGCGTCGCGCCTTTCAAAGTAAACCTCACTGCCAATTCGCTCTTCGTCGAATTCACGGCCCAGGTGACATTGCTTGTCCTGTAATTAAGCGGTTCACTGAAGTTGCCCCAGCCGCTTGTCCACTTCTGCTTCGTTGGCCCCGCGAAAGCAGCGCTGGCCGAAAGCAGCAAGGCCAACATCATCAAAAATGTCCTTTTCATCGTAGGCCTCCTTTCAATCTCGTATAACTGGGCGAACCAAAGTAAATGGCACATGGGCGTCACCTTCAGGCCCTTTCAGGCCCAGCCAGCACTGCCTTAAACGTTTACCCGCTGGTGGCTGGGCACGTCAGAGAGCGATGACAAAGCCCAAGGCTCACTGGTCTGCGCCTTTGCCGCCAGTCCAACCTGGGTTGGCTTCGGGAGTTTCTTGCCAGAAAAATGCGCCCTCTGGCATAAGGGCTTAACACAGCGGGATTGTGTTCGACTGGGAGCGATTCGTCAGTGACGGTGATCACCACGGAATGCCCTTATTTCCAGAGTCAAAACGGAGATCGGGTCTCACACTCGCCCCCTTCTGTTTTTGCAAGGCCAGACTACTCTTGCAAAATCACCATAGCGCTCAGTGACTCGCCACAAACTCCACCACTTCGCGCTCCGCCCATCGCCCGTCATCCGTTCCGTCGCCATTGCGTTCCCCAACAAAAGCACAGTGCCCGCCGTCATCCGTCTCGACGTAGGTAATATTCGGATTCGCCGCAATGCGCAGTAAAGTATCCGGCTGCATCCGGATGAATGGATCATTCGCGGCATGAATGATCAAGGCCGGCACCGCGATCCGATCCACGACGCTGGCTGCCGCTGCCCGGGCGTAGTAGTCATCGGCCCCGGTAAATCCGCAGTAGTACGCCGTGATGCGGTGATCGAACAATCGCAAGCTGGAAATCCCGCGCAGCCGCGACACATCAAACTTCCCGGGAAACAGCCGG
>JADGNP010000367.1 GCA_017883425.1 Candidatus Sulfotelmatobacter sp.
CAGGTGAGTTCTGGGGCGCTAACGCCGGGGACACCGTGGGCTGGGCCGACGTGGGCTCGACGGACGCCGGCCCGTTGGTTCGCGCCGTCGTCTGCGGCACACTGCCCGCATAACTCTGCGGAGGGTAACCTCTCGCCTGCACGATGGCCCAGTGCCACTCCTCGTTGGGAGCAAGTTCCAGGTTCAGCGGCGCGCTGAAAACTGTGGTGGCCGAGGGCGGCGCCGCCGCTCGCATCCTGTAAATCACGGTCCTATCCGGTTTCTTCTCCGGGCGAACCTCGGCTTCTTGAAGTGAATTGCCCGCGACGGCAGGCGGCAATGTTGCCGCACTGTAGGGCATCCCGCCGCCTGACAACGACGCATCCCGAGCTTCACTCCTTTTGACGACGGTCAGCGCGACGGCAACTTCGCTGACGTGCCAGTCGGTTCGGTTGTAAACGGAAACGATCAGCGCATCGCCTTCAATCGTGGCCGGTCCTTCCAGCTTGAGTACTTCGCCCGGCGGAAGCTCCATCTGAGCGTATTGACTGGAGAGTAGCGACTTCACATTTGCCGTGAACGCCAGGTTGCAGGTGACGTCCGGCGCGCTGACCTGAAAGCCTTTCCCTCCTCCTGCCATCAGGAACTTCAGGGCCGAGCCCGGGGTATGGCGACTCTCCGCCTGCTCCATTACCTGCGACAGATTGTCGTCGTCGATCACGTCCTGGGACGGCGGAGTCTTCTTGCGCAGGGTGCGGGCAACGTCTCCCAGCGGAGCATCGTTCGGATCAGCATTCCGAGCAAGGTTGGGATCATCCTGCGCGGCCAGTCGTACGGGCACTAGGGCTGCCAGCAGCGCGGGCAGCACGAGAATCAGGCGCATTGTTCGAAGCCGCGGCATGAAAGCTCAGATCGCATCGCGGGCCGCTCGTCGAGCGAGGGTCCTGAGCCAATTGTATGGAGAGACGGGAGAAACCGAGATGATCCGGGCAAACCTTGGTAATAGTTACTTCAGGGAGGAGCAAGGAAGCAATGGGCGCGCGCTGACGAAATGGAGGCGCAACGGGGCGCACGCCCAAGCCCGGAAAAAACGTTCTACAGAAGACCTTGCGAACGAAACCGTTTGACTGGGTCGACTACTGCTTGCCGCTTGAAAATCCAGCGGGCCACCGCGAAGCCAATAGCCGCATAACACAGATGCATCATTCGCATATATACCCCCCAACCGGGATCGACCTCGTTGATCCTCAGGGGAGGAACTAACATCTCTATTGGGACAATAACAACACGCGTGCACCCGAACAAGGCACGACAGTGCCATCGAAGTGGCACGGAAGTAATAGAGGTAATGCGGAGAGTCAACAGCCTGAGCGCAAAAGTAGCGCCGGCATCTTGCCGGCTGTCACGAGGGCGTTTCGCCCTCGGGCGCGGCGGGCGAGGACGCCCGCCGGACAGCCGCCGAGACGGCGGCGCTACCTTCTCCCGCGGCAATAGTCACGCGCTCACAGTACCAGTCAGACATCAGTGCGCCGGAACCGCCTCTTCCGTCGACCTGCCCGCCGGTGGCACCACTACCGTGGACAAGCTGCCTTCGACCGTGAGCTTCTGGAACGCAGCCAGATCACGGCGCTGCAGGTCCTCCCAGCGCCCAACCAGTTCCCCGCTCTGCCGTTTCAGCTTCTCGAGTTGGCGTTGCTCGGCTTCGGTCGGGGCCGCATCGGCGGTGCCCGCGTCCATGGCAAGGTAGGCGAGCTTGGCGTCGAGTTGCGGAGGATAAGCCAGCGAGTCTTCGTTGGCGCTGATGGTCAGGTTAACAAGTTCTTCGCGGACCGCGACTAGTTTCTTCTCCAGATCGTCGGCCGCGGTGGCAATCGTTTTCGTGCTGGCGTTTTCCGGCAGACGCCTCTTGAGTCCGGACAATTGCGAACGAACGTCCTGGATCTGATTGACCGTGTCGTAGACCCGGCTCAGCTCGTCGCGCGTCTGCAGCAGCAGATTGAATTGCTGCTCCAGATCGGCCTGGCTGATCTGAACCCGCGGATCCAGTTTCAAATCGAACGCCGCAGTTTGGCTCTGGGCCCCCACCGTGAGTCGAACCTGGTAGTGGCCGGGGACCGCCACGGGCCCCCGCGCTCCGCTGCCGTATTCCCACAGATAGTAGCCGGGGACGCGATGTGCCTCTTCATAGCGCAAATCCCACACGAAGCGGTTCAAGCCGGCTTCGGGTTTCAACTGCTTCTCGGGCTTCTTGTCGTCAGGACCGAGCGGCTCTTCCAGCGTGTTGAACTCCGCGCTCGAATACTTGCGAATGACTTTCCCGGAAGCGTCGAGAATCTCGACCTTAGCTTCCGTCTCGGCCTTCGGCGCATCCTTGAGGAAGTAATGGATGACAGCGCCCGCCGGCGGATTCTGCCCGGTCCCTTTGGAAGGATGCCGCTCCCCGCTGGCTCCCGCCTGAATCCGATAAGCGGTCCCAGGCGTGTACAGGAAAGCCTCTTTCTGCACAATGTCATCGCTGTACTGGCGTAGCGGAGACAGGTCGTCGAGAATCCAGAAAGCCCGGCCGTGCGTTGCCACCACCAGATCGTTGTCTTTGACCACCAGGTCATGAACCGGCGTGGTCGGCAGATTCAACTTCAGCGCACGCCAGTTCGCGCCGTCGTTGAACGACACAAACACGCCCTGTTCGGTTCCCGCATAAAGCAGCCCGCGCTTTTTTGGATCTTCGCGCACCACCCGCACAAACGTTGTGTCGGGAATTCCCTGCGCCAGCTTCGTCCAGCTTTTGCCGTAGTCGCTGGTCTTGTAAATGTAGGGATGCAGATCGTCGAACTGGTGACGATCGACGGCCACATACGCGGTGCCGGCATCGTGCGCGGAAGCATCAATCTGGCTGACCCGGCTCCACTCCGGCATATCCTTGGGAGTGATGTTGGTCCAGGTCTTACCTTCGTCCTGCGTAAGCTGAATCAGGCCGTCGTCGGTGCCCACCCAGAGCAATCCTTTCTTGATCGGCGACTCCGCCAACGCAAAAATCGTGTCGAAGTACTCCGTGCCGGAATCGTCGAGGGTGATGTCGCCGCCCGACACTTTCTGCTTTTCCTTGTCATTGCGCGTCAGATCCGGACTGATGGCTTGCCAGTGCACGCCGCCGTCGGTGGTCTTAAACAGCCGCTCCGCGCCGTGATAAAGCGTGTTGGGATCGTGCGGAGATAGCATGACCGGAGCGGTCCACTGGAAGCGATGTTCCAGGTTGGCAGCCCCATGCGCGTCGGACAGTTCCGGCTGCTCGGTGATGGACTTCACTTGTCCAATGTGCCGGTCGTAGCGCGTGATATTTCCCTGGTAGTCGGCTGCGTAAACAATATTCGGGTCGCGCGGGTCGGGTGCGATATAGCCGGCCTCGCCGCCGCCCACGTCGTACCAGTCGCTGCGGTCGATCGACCCGTCGTCGCTGCGGCTCACGATCGCAACGGTCCCGCTGTCCTGCTGCGGTCCGTACACGCGGTAGGGCGTCGCTGAGTCCGTGATGACGTGGTAGAACTGCGCGGTTGGCTGGTTGTCTTCGTGAGTCCAGTTCTTGCCGCTGTCGAGCGTCACGGTAACTCCGCCGTCGTTCGACGCGATCATGCGCCGGGTATTCATCGGATCAATCCAAAGCCCGTGATTATCGCCGTGCGGCACCTTGACCTTATTGAACAGGTGACCGCCGTCGGTCGACTTGTAGGCGTCAACATCCATGATGTAGAGAACGTTCTCGTCACGCGGGTCGGCAATCACGTGCATGTAGTACCAGGGACGCTGCCACAGGCTATGGTCAGGGTTCACGAGTTGCCACGACTCGCCGCCGTCGTCGGAGCGATAGAGTCCGCCGTCAGGATTATGGGCCTCGATCAGCGCATACACGCGCTCCGAGTTCGCGGCCACGGCCACGCCGATCTTTCCGTACGGTCCCTTGGGCAGGCCGTGTTCCTCGATGCGCTTCCAGGTCGTACCTCCATCATTCGAGCGGTAGAGGCCGCTGCCCGGGCCTCCGCTCGACATGCTCCACGAAGTGCGCCGCGCCTGCCACAGCGCGGCAAACAGAATGTTGGGATTATGCGGATCAAAAGCGACGTCAATGCCGCCCGTGTTCTCGTCTTTGTAGAGAACCTTCTCCCAGGTCTTGCCGCCGTCAGTCGTGCGGAAAATACCACGCTCGGAGTTTGGCCCGTAAGGATGCCCCAGAGCCGCGACGAAAACAATATCGGGATTCGTGGGATTAATAATGACCTTGCCGATCGCGCGCGAATCGCGCAGGCCCACATTTTTCCAGGTCTTACCGCCATCCAGTGACCGGTAGACGCCGTCGCCGTGCGAGATATTGCCGCGAATGCAGGCTTCGCCCGTTCCAACATAAAGGACACTGTGATTGGAATTCGCCACCGCAATGCTCCCGATCGCGGACGTCCCCTCTTTGTCAAAAACCGACGACCACGTCATAGCCCCGTCGGTGGACTTCCAGACCCCGCCGCCGGTTGCTCCAAAATAGTAAGTCGTAGGATCGCCCGGGATTCCGGCAGCGGTCAGCGACCGGCCGCCACGGAAGGGCCCGATCAGGCGGTACTTCATCCCCTTGAAAGCCTTCTCCTCCGGCTTGGAGGTTTCGGCAGCGTCGGAATCGCTCGCAGCCGGGGCCGCGGGCTGCGCAGTCTGGGTCGTTTGACCGGGCTTCACCGCCTTGGATTGCCGCTCAGGCTTGGCTTGCGCGTGTGCCGCAATTGCCATCAAGACCGAGAGTGTGCCTGCGAAAACCAACCGTGCAACGAGCGACGCATTCGTGCGAAAGCTGTGTGGGCCCATGGTGAAGGTGATCTCCGGGAAAGAAGTGGACAATTTCGTTATGGTAATCCTGCTGAGGCTTTCTGCAAAGGACAGCGCATCCGCTGCCGGGAACTGACTCTAAGTCACGCCCATTGGGCTCACGCGTCACTTCTTTGATAACAGCACTTTCTTCGCCGCTTCCAAGTCTTTGCGCTTCGCCTCATCCACCTTGGGATACGCGAGGTCGAGAGACTCCAGCGTGTCGACGACCACCGTTGACACCACCAGCCGCGTGAACCACTTGTTGTCCGCCGGCACGACGTACCACGGCGCATGTTCGGTCGCCGTATTGCTGATCATCTCTTCGTAGGCCTTCTGATAGTCGTCCCAGCATTGCCGTTCGCGAATGTCGCCAGCCGCGAACTTCCAGTTCTTCTCGGGCTCTTCCAGGCGCGCCAGGAAGCGCTGCTTCTGCTCCTTCTTCGAAACGTTCAGGAAGAACTTGCGGATGACGGTCCCGCTCCGCGCCATGTGCCGCTCAAAGCTGCGGATATCCTCGAAGCGCTCGTCCCACACATTCTTGCTCAGCAGAGAAGCCGGCGTCTTCTGGCTCTTGAGAATTTCGGGGTGAACTCGCACCACCAGCACCTCTTCATAATAGGACCGGTTGAAGATGCCGATATGCCCGCGCTCGGGCAGGCAACGGGTCGTCCGCCACAAAAAATCGTGCTGCAGTTCGAGCTCCGAGGGCGCCTTGAAGGAATACACCTGGCAGCCCTGCGGATTGATCCCCGACATCACGTGCTTGATGATGCCGTCTTTTCCCGCAGCGTCCATGGCTTGAAATATCAACAGCAGCGCCCAGTTGCCCTGGGCATAGAGCTTATCTTGCAGTTCCGCCGTGCGGGTAATGCCCTGCTGCAGAGCCTCGGCAGCGTGCTCTCTGGAGCGCCAGTGTCCCGTGTCGGCGGGATCAAAGTCTCTCAACCGAAAATGCTTGCCGCCTTCCAC
>JADGNP010000368.1 GCA_017883425.1 Candidatus Sulfotelmatobacter sp.
GCTACAGAGACCCGCTGCCGTGGATCGGAAGGGAACTGAACTGTCGGCTGGGAACTAGCGGTTGCGTGCCCAAAGCCTGGCAGAAGCCACGCACCCGCCGCTGCGCCGGCGCATTGCCCAAGGAATTGTCTTCGGTTGCTTGCGCTCATGCGCGAAAGTGTAACAGAGAATGTCGTTGCGGCTGCAGGCCTTCAAAGTTGCCTTGTCCAGATCGCATAGTAACCGTGTTTGAGTCGCAGGGATTGGTTCTGCAAGAATGGGGAAACGCGCATACCGATTCGCTGACGATTGCAGTGTGTGCTTGAGTCAGCAGCCTCAGGAGGGATTTTCCCATGTGGCTTAACGTGATTGGCTGGACAGCAACCGCCGTGTTCTCGAGTTCGTACTTTTTCAAAGAGGCGGCAACGCTGCGCAGGATTCAGGCGGTGGCTGCCACGCTTTGGGTGCTGTACGGGATATTGATCCACTCAGCGCCGGTAGTGGTCGCCAACCTCATCGTCGGCGTCGCCGCGGTTTACACGTCGTTGCGTCTAGCTTTGAACAAGGGAACCGGCGCTGGCGGACCAGGATAAGGGGAAGGTAAATCCTGTGCTCTCATTGTCAGTTCGTGGAAGTGGTGGAGGCGGCGGGCCGTTCAGTCCTTACTTTCTTTGACTCGCCAGAAGAATATGCAGACCTCGGAACAGTTCTCACGGATGACTTTCAAGTAGGGTTCCCACATGTCTGAGCAGATGAAGACGATCCTTGATGTGACTTGTTCGCCTTACGACTACGGGACCGTAGCTACAGAAAACCGATAGAGTAGGTGCAGTCGAAGGCCCTTAGGGCTTTGCGGGCAGCGGCTGCCAGAGCTCAATCTTATTCCCATCCAGGTCATAGATCCAGGCAAAGCGACCGTAGGATTCATCCATTCGTTTGGCGTCAATCTTTACTCCCTCTTGTTTTAAGCGGTCGAGCAAAGCATCCATATCGTCCACGATGTAGTTGATCATGAACGGTGCGGGGCTGGGATCGAGATACTTAGTGGAGGCGGGAAAAACAGTCCAAACTGTAACGTGTTCCTTTTGCGGGTCGTCGTGTTCGCGCCACGGAAGCATCACGCCTTGGCCTTTGTCAGTGAGTCCAAGATGCTTCGAATACCATTCGCGCATCTGATCACGATTAGCGGATTTGAAGAAGACACCGCCGATTCCAAGGATGCGCCCGCGCTGCTCCATTTTGACAGGCGGCTTCGACTTTTCAGGTTGCGGAGATTGCACGTCCTGTCCTCCTATTGAGCGGGCCGAGATGAGCAACAGCGAGCCGAGCGCAATTGTGCTCCACGGTATTCCTTGCATCGGCGGATTATACATAAGTTTCGATTCGAATGGAGCAAACGGTTCGCTCAAGATTCGCCGCGATTCACCCTTTCTAGATCGCGCATGGGGTCTCGAACTGGCTTGGCATCGCCCGTAGAGAACCAGGCTTGCGGGATCGCAAAGTATCCCAGATTGCGTGTTCATCGGTACGAGGCGCGGATGACTCCTGCAAACCGGCGTAGCATTTACCGGAGAGGGCAAACTGGTTCGAAGGGCAACTGGCTACGAACTGCAAAACGCTGAAGCCGCACTATCCCGCATCGGGTTCGCGGGCTGCGCGAGCCGAGCTCGCGGCCGCCATTGGAGCGTATCAGTGACCCGCAGATTTCTCCGACGAGGCATATTTAGAGACGTCACTCGGCGGTGACTTCTTCTGGGACAGCCGCACTCACCGGCCAACTCGCCGCCACGAACGACAGGCCGTACACGCAGGCCAGGATCGCGAATCCGCCCACCAGGCTCACGTTGTGGGCGACTCTACCAACGCAGAGGGCGAGCGCGATTTGCAGGAATGTCCCGGCAAAATAGTAAGTATTCTGCACGCGGCCCATTAGATGTTTGGGGACCATCTCCATCAGGCTGGTGTTCATGGCCACGCCGCCCACGCCCCGCGCCGAGCCCATGACGAAGTAGGCCGCCATGGCCAGGATCAGAAAGCGGGAGACGGGTGCACAAATCATCGCGACCGAAAGTAGCGCCATGGAGAACGCAACGGCGCGGCGGCCACCCAGGCGGGCAATCGCCTGCGGCGCGTACAACGCGCTGAGGAATGCTCCCGTACCCCATCCCGCGCTGAGCCAGCCATATCCCACAGGTCCGGCATGAAAGACGCGCTCGCTCAGCGAAGGAGTGACCACCCCTCCCGTCATCATGGCCCCGAGAAATAGAGCCCAACTGATCCCCAGCATTACGGCCGCGCGATGATCGCGCAGAAAGTGGAGTCCCTCGCGCATGTCGTGCCAGAAGCGCTGCAGTTGGCTTTCAGCCGCAAGCAGGTCGGCCCGCAACTCCCGCGGGCGCAGCACCACGTGACGTCCTTTGCGCACCGCGAAGTAGCAGAGAAACGAGACCACGTAGGTCGAAACGTCGACCAGTAGAACCCCGCCCAGACCGATGTGGTTGTACATGAAGCCAACGACCGAACCGGCGATGAGCCATCCGCCCTGCACCCCCGCCAGCAAAAACGTGTTTGAGTGCACGAACCGGTCCTCAGGGGTCAGTTCCTGAATGAGAGCGGTGATGGTTGGCCAAAACATCCAGAAACCGGCGGCCACCAGCGTGTTCATCAAGTAAAGTTGCCAGACTTGCACGCGATGGTGGAAAGCGAGGATGGCCACTGTCACGATGATCACAGCGCGCAGGGCGTCGAGCCACATCACCAGGCGCCGGCGGTCTTCCCGGTCAATAATGACGCCGGTGAAGGGAAGCATGAGCATGGCGGGAATGGTTTGCAGAACTGCCAGCGTTCCCAGGGCCACTTCGGAGTGCGTGGCCTGCAGAATGTACCAGGCCACGGCAGCCGAGTTCATCCCGCTGCCCAACATGGAAATCAGGTTGGCGGCGAAAACGAAACGCAACGGTCGCTGGCCGAGGATGGCACGCATCGTCCTACTTTAGCCGAAGTGAACAAGGGCTGGAATCACCACGGAGGCACAGAGTCACGGAGGAAGAAGGGTTGGAGTTCTCTGTGTCTCCGTGTCTCCGTGGTGGATATGGTTTCTTGCGTCCCGGTGATCTCCGCCCTTGCGTGCAGCCGCGTTCGGCGCTAGGATTCGCCTGCTGTTCGAATTTTGACGTTCTATTTCTCGCGTACACCGGAGGCGGGCTATGAGACGCTGCAGCGGTTCGCTACTGCTGATTATCCTTTTCCTCTCTTTCGCGGTTTCTACTCCTCAAGCACGTGCCCAGGTCGATCGCATCGTGATTGCGGCCGGCACCGATGAGGATCACGCGCTGCAAGCCATCTCTAGCGAGCAGGACCCGCAAAAGAAGCTCGCCATGTACGAAGAGTTCGTGCAGAAGTTCTCGTCGAACCCGGCGGCGGCGGCCTATGGAAACTGGCAGCTTGAGCAGGCCTACCAGGCGACGGGAGACCTGCAAAAGTCGCTCGACTACGGCGACAAGGCGCTGGCCGGGTCTCCCCGCAACCTCGATATCCTGGTGTCGCAGGCGAGCGTGGCGCAGCAGGCCAAGAACAACGCCAAGCTGATGGATTACGCCGCAAAAGGGGGGGAGGTTTGCCTCTCGATCGCCAAGCAGGCCAAGCCCGAGGGTATGAGCGACGAGGACTTTGCCCGCAAGGTGAACGAAGAGAAATCTGCCGCTCAGAGCAGTTGCGAGTTTCTGGAGACATCCGGTTTCAATGCGATTACCAGCGAAACGGACCCGAAGAGCCGCATGAGTGAAATCGAGAAATTCACCGCGGCGTTTCCCGACTCGAAGTTCGGGGAGCAGGTATCGAACTACGCCCTGTACACGCTCGGTCCGGGGCAGTTGAACGATCAGACGCGGTTGGTTTCGTTTGGAGAAAAGATTTTGGCCGCCAATCCCAAATCGTTAACGGCGCTGCTGCTGCTGGCCAATTTTTACGGAGACGATAGCAAGCCGGGGAGTGCCGCCAAAGCGATCACGTATTCGCAGAAAGTCCTCGAGATAGCAAAGGCGGATGCCCCCGACGCTGACAAATCGCGAAAAGTTTCGGCGGGAGTTGCCCATAATACGATCGGTTGGGCCTACCTGAAGCAGGAGAAAACCGCGGCCGCCATTCCTGAACTCAAGGCCGCTGCGGCGCTGCTGAAGGGACAGGATGAGCAGCAGTACGCACGGGCGCTGTACGGTCTGGGCTTCGCTTACGGCAAGTTGAGCAAGCTGACCGAAGCGCGCGAAGTGCTCACCGAGGCGGTGAAGATTCCCGGTCCGCTGCAGGCGATGTCGCAAGATTTGCTGACGAAAGTCAACAGCGCGCGGGCCAAAGGAAAATGAGTTCTGCGCAGGGTTCTTTCTGATCCAGCAAGAGGCTTGTAACCACAGAGGACACAGAGATCACAGAGGAATGCTCTGAGGAACCTTGTGTCCTTTGTGATTAAGTGGGCGGATTATTTTTGCGGCTTGACCAGTTCCTCGGAGAGCAGTTGAGCCTTCCACGCCAGGGTGCGGGCGCGTTCGAGATCTCCGGCGTCAACCGCGGTCTTCGACTGATCCATGAACTGGCGGATTTGATTGACCATATCCTGCTGGTTCGGACTGAGTTGGCGTCCCTCGATCTTCTTGAGGTTCGCGTCCGTCGCTCCCAGCATTTGGTTGGCAGTGTCCCGCTGGTGGGACGTCTGGTCGCCGGCTGCGCCCCCCGCCAACTGAACGCTCGGCTCTGAGGTTCCTCCGTGCCGCACAATCACCTTCGAAGGAGGACAGTTGGTCGGAGCAGTCGAGGTTGCGGGAGCCGGAGCACTTCCGGTGGCAGCGGGATCTCCCGGCGCTGGGGTAGAACTGGGGGCAGCCTGGCTGGCGGCCGCGGGAGCGCTGTCGCAGTTGGGCGGACGTACTCTCCTCTTGTGCCGTGGCCGCTTGGCAGTGGTAGGCCGAGTTTGACCCGAGGACGTCTTCGCGGGAGTCGCGGCTGAGGGCGAGGCCTGGGACGGCGCCGGTGGATTCTGCGCTGGCGGTGCGGTCGCCTGGTCTGGGGTCGCCGCAGTCTCAGGTGGCTTGGTCGCAGGCGTTGCCTGCGGCGCGTTCTGATGCCTCGCCACCGCCGGCGCAGCCGATGATGCGCAGAAAACACTGACGAGAAGGATTACGGCCAGAGTCATTCCCAAATCCCAAGTGATCCAATGCCGACGCAACTTGATTTTACGCCCTTGGGCGCGCAGTGCGGCGAGAGGCATCTCCAATTTTCTCTTGCCGAGGCGGTAACGAATCAATCGCCATGTTGGGAAGCCGTCGCGTCTTCAGCATACTCGGGACCCGCCTCCACTGCCGCCCCGACCGCCGGAATATGGAAGCGGAAAACCGTTCCAGTCCCCTCGACAGATTCAAAGTCCACGGAGCCGTAGTGCCATTGCAGAACCTGATAGGTCTGCGCCAGGCCGATGCCACTGCCTTCTTTTTTCGTAGTGAAATAGAGTTCGAAAATCTTGTCGTGCATATCTCGCGGAATTCCGCCACCCTGATCGCGAACCTCGGCGACCACGGCGTTGTTTTCGCGCCGAGCGGAGATGGTGAGCAGCCCTCCCTGGGGCATGGCCTGAACTCCGTTGATCACGACGTTGAGGATGGCCTGTTTCATCAGATCGACGTCGACCTTGATCGCCAGCCGCTGCTCCGGCATGTGACGCTCGATGGTGACGCCGTGCTGCTCGGCGTCTGGAGCGGCGAGTTGTGCCACTTCTTCCATCAGGCGGCGCAGGTCAACTTCCTCCAGATGAAGATCGCG